>CANHIV010000076.1 GCA_947460525.1 Flavobacteriales bacterium | reverse complement strand
TGCAATGTTTCACCAATGGCATGCGGGAATCCCATAAATCCACCCACTGTAGAGGCGATGGCCAAGACAACCAAAGGAGTTGTCATTGTAGCTGGGGATTCGTGCAAGTGGTGCTCTTGTTCATGCGTCCCTCTGAACTCTCCATGGAAAGTAAGGTAGAACATTCTGAACATGTAAAACGCCGTTCCAGCAGCAGCCAACATCAACAAGACAAAAACGATTGTATTGTTTTCCATGGCATGTGCAAGAATTTGATCTTTGGAAAAGAACCCTGCAAAAGGGAAAATACCGGCAATCGCGATGGTGCCAATGAGGAAGGTCCAATAGGTGATGGTCATGTGCTTTTTTAATCCACCCATTCTGCGGATGTCTTGCTCTCCGCCCATGGCATGAATCACAGAGCCGGATCCCAAAAAAAGAAGCGCTTTGAAGAATGCATGCGTAACTACGTGAAATACGGCAATGGTATAAGCACCCATTCCAAGAGCGGCAAACATAAATCCAAGTTGGCTCACAGTAGAGTAGGCCAAGACTTTCTTGATGTCATTTTGTGTTAGTGCGATTGAAGCACCCATTAATGCAGTGATTACGCCAGCCCATGTGATGACTTGAGAGGCTACTTCACTCATGGCATACAAGTCACTGAAACGGGCCACCAAATAAATACCAGCGGTAACCATTGTTGCAGCATGTATCAATGCAGAAACGGGAGTAGGTCCTGCCATTGCATCCGGCAACCAAGTATGAAGTGGGAACTGCGCTGATTTTCCCATTGCACCAATAAACAACAAAATACCCACCAAAGTGGTCATGGCTCCCAATGAAGCGATACCGCTGCTTCCGACCATCAAATCATTGTAGTTCAATGAACCGCATTGAATAAAGATGATGGTCATTGCCAACAAAAGTCCCAAGTCACCCACACGGTTGATGACGAATGCTTTTTTGGCAGCATCATTGTTCGCGTGGTCTTTGTACCAGAAACCAATGAGCATGAAAGAACAAACACCAACTCCTTCCCATCCTACAAATAGCATCAAGAGATTGTCTCCTAAGACCAATAGCAACATGAAGAAAACAAATAGATTCAAGTAGGACATGAA
Organism: Flavobacteriales bacterium; assembly: GCA_947460525.1. Classification (GTDB taxonomy): domain Bacteria; phylum Bacteroidota; class Bacteroidia; order Flavobacteriales_D; family Sanyastnellaceae; genus CAMCTV01. The sequence goes on along the minus strand of CANHIV010000076.1, from coordinate 4,991 downwards.
GCGATGGAATCCTTCATCTTCATGCATGTCACCAATAGAGTACAAGTGGATCAATGAACCGACACCCGTAATGAAAAGGATGTACAGGCTACTAAGTGGATCAACGATAAAGCTGATGTCAACTTGGAAAGATCCAACATGAATCCAATCCAAAACTTTGACAATAGCAGCCTCGGATGCGTGAAGCTGTGTAGAGAAAACTACTGCGGCCAAACCAAAAGATATGGCAACCATGGCAGTGGCAATTCCGCCCACTGTGTTTTTATTTAAGTTCTTACCGAAAAAGGTAATAAACAAAAATCCCAAGGCCGGAAATAAGGGGATAAGAGCAACTAATTTTTCCATGATTATCCTTTCAATTCGTTAAGTGAATCTGTATCTGTCGTGTGCAAGTTGCGGTAAAGCATCATCAAAATGGCCAATCCTACAGCTACCTCAGCAGCAGCAACAACCATGATGAAGAAAACGAAAATTTGCCCGTCGGTATCCCCATGCATTTTAGAAAAAGCGACCAATGCAAGGTTCACAGCATTGAGCATCAATTCCACACACATGAACATGATGATGGCATTCTTTCTGAACAAAACGCCAAACACCCCAATGCCAAACAAGGCAACGCTCAATGCCAAATAGTGATGAATATATATGTTGTGTAGTATTTCCATTTTAAGCTTGTGTTTCGTTCAAGTTCTTTTTTGATAAGTAAACAGCGCCTACCATTGCCGCTAAGAATAAAATCGAGGCCAATTCAAAGGGGAGCAAGTAGTGGCGGTACAAAGCGATACCCAAATCTTCAACCATACCTGCGGGAGTTACTTTGTTTGGATTGGCAGTTAATGCATCCGCTGAGTGCGCGGCACCTGATAAAATAACGAGCAACAATCCTGCTGAGGCTACAGCCAACATCTTTAGAATATTGCTGCGCTTCTCAATTTCCAATTGATTAAGGTTTAACATCATGATGACGTATAAGAACAGAACCATGATAGCACCGGCATAAACGATAATATGCACTGCCGCTAAGAACTGAGCGTTCATGAGGAAGTAATGACCAGCGATTGAGAAGAATGTAAGAATCAAATACAATACACTGTACACTGGGTTTTTACTAATAATGGTGGCTATCCCGCTAAAAATAGCGATAAAGGATAAAAGCCAAAATGCGTATTCGGTAAGCATATTAATTTTTGCGATCTAAATAAGTTTGATTGTGCTTGTGCTTTTTGTCATTCTTGAAAGACAATACTTCAGGCGTTTGTCTTTTAGAAACATCTACGCGTTCGGTCATGCTCTCTACCAAAATGTCTTTTCCAAACACTTCTTCTCCTCTTGTAAAACTAGAAGGAACAATTCGATCCGTTAAGAAAATGGCTTCTTTGGGGCATGCATCTTCACAAAGTCCGCAGAAAATACAACGAAGCATGTTGATCTCATAGATCTTGGCATATTTCTCTTCGCGATACAGTCCTTCTTCTCCTTTCTTGCGTTCAGCAGATTCCATGGTAATGGCTTCGGCAGGACAAGCAACAGCGCACAATCCGCAGGCTGTGCATCTTTCAGCCCCTGCATCATCTCTTTTCAAGACATGTTGTCCACGATAAACCGCAGCCAATTCTCTGTCTTGCTCAGGATATTTAATGGTGGCTTTTCTTTTAAATAAATGGCTCAATGTAATGAGCATTCCCTTCAAAATAGCAGGGAAATAGAGGCGCTCAGAAAGCGTCAATTCTTTCTTAACTACCTGAATAGACCGATTGGTTAATTGCATGATCTTATCCTAATTTTCCAGTAAACAACATAACAAAACCGGTAATGATGATATTGGCAATGGCCAATGGCAACAATACCTTCCATCCCAAATTCATGAGCTGATCATAACGGAATCTTGGAAGTGTCCATCGAATCCACATGAACAAGAAAATGAACATGAGAATTTTCCCAAAGAATACTGCTGTTTGAACAGCCGTTAATACATTTCCATCCAAGCCCAACTCGTGTTGGAAGGGGAAATTGTATCCTCCAAAATAAAGAGAGGCCATAATTGCAGAGCTGATGAACATATTGATATACTCAGCAAACAAATAGAATCCCAATTTCATGGATGAATATTCCGTGTGATAACCACCAACCAATTCTGATTCACACTCTGGTAAATCGAAAGGTGCGCGATTGGTTTCCGCAAAAGCGCAAATCAAAAAGATGATAAAGCCCAAGGGTTGGTAAACAACATTGGCAAAACCTGCATCTTGCTGTGCTACGATTTCTTTAAGGCTCAAAGTGCCGGTCATCATGACCAACGCAATAAGCGCCATTCCCATGGCGACTTCATAAGAGATCATTTGGGATGAAGCGCGCAAAGCGCCCAACAACGCAAATTTGTTGTTGGATGCCCAACCTCCAATCATCACACCATAAACACCAATCGAGACTACGCTCAATAAATACAAAAGGCCGATATTGATGTCGGTTACTTGCATCGGGTAAAGCGTTTCTCCTGATTGCCAGCCAGCACCCCAAGGAATAACGACTCCGGTCATACATGCGCACAACATAAAAAATGAAGGGCCCAAAATAAATAACCAGCGATTGGAATGGGTGGGGATCATTTCTTCTTTGAAGATCATCTTGATACCATCTGCAATGGGTTGCAAAAGTCCCAAAGGTCCTGCACGGTTAGGACCAACACGGTCCTGAAGCCATGCGGCCAATTTTCTTTCTCCCCATGTCATGTATGCCGCCGCGCCAAGTGACACCGCAAACACAATCACACAAAGGATTATTTTATAAATCAACATTGAATCCGTCATGGCTTATTTGATTTCGTTGTTAGGATCCAAAGCGCCTTGTCCAAGATTCACTTTCTCGCCATGTGGCAATGCAGCCTTTTGACGATCAATAGATACTTTCAACGCTTTTAAACTATTGTAATGATTGGCCGAGATTACAGAATGACGGCTAATCGCAGATGGACCATCAATCACCCAATCTTTGGTGCTCTTTTTATCAAAGCGGCAGGTGTTACAAATCCAACCGGTTTTTCCTTCATGGTCTGCAACTTCGCCCCATTGGTCTTTGCGAGCGGTAACCCTTAACACATCATCTCCTTTGTACCACAATCTTACGTGACCGCAACATTTGTCACAATCACGGTGGGCATCTACGGGCTTGGTAAACCAAACACGACTTTGGAAGCGGAAGGTTTTATCGGTCAATGCTCCTACAGGACATACGTCGATTACGTTTCCTGAGAAATCGTTGTCAATGGATTTTTCAATATAAGTGCTGATTTCAGCAACTTCTCCACGGTTCATTACTCCATGAACACGGCAGTCCGTTACTTGATCGGCTGTTTTTACACAGCGATAGCAAAGTATACAACGGTTCATGTGCAATTGGATTTTATCACCAATATCACGCTTTTCAAATTCACGACGTGGAAATTCGAAACGCGTTTCGCTCTTTCCATGCTCATATCCCAAATCCTGCAAGTGACACTCACCAGCTTGGTCACAAACGGGACAATCAAGCGGATGATTCACCAACAAGAACTCAACAACACCGGCACGTGCCTCTTGAATTTCAGCAGAGGTGTTGTTTTCTACAACCATACCATCCATGACTTGTGTTCTGCACGAGGCAACGGGCTTGGGCATGGGACGAGGATCTTTCTCAGAACCTTGAGATACTTTTACCAAACAAGTTCGGCAATATCCTCCACTGGTTTTTAATTTGGAATAATAACACATGGTGGGCGGTGCCACCTCGGGTCCAATCATACGAGCAGCTTCCAATATGGTAGTGCCGTTGGGAACCTCAATTGTAATTCCGTCTATGGTAACTTTTGGCATAAAATCTTAGTTCGCAGGTTCTGGTAAATGGTTGAGACGATAGTAATGACGAACATCCTTCATGGAATGTCCTGCCTTTACGTATTCTTCAAATTCATGACGGAAATGACGAATGGCACTGGCTACAGGCCATGCCGCGGCATCTCCCAAAGGACAAATGGTTTTTCCTTCGATCTTACTTTGAATATCCCAAAGCAAATCCACATCGGTCAAAGTACCGTGACCATGAAGAATCTTGTGGAGGATTTTCTCCATCCAACCTGTTCCTTCACGACATGGTGAACATTGACCACAACTTTCATGGTGATAGAATCGAGAGAAAGTCCAAAGGTTTTTTACAATACTGGTGTCCTCGTCCATGGCAATAAATCCACCAGAACCCAACATGGTTCCTGTTGCAAATCCACCGTCAGAAAGTCCTTCATAGGACATGAGACGTGGTTCACCGGTGGCCGTTTTTAAAATCAAATGTGCGGGCAAAATAGGAACCGAAGATCCCCCGGCCACGACAGCCTTGAGCTGCTTGCCGTTTCTAATGCCACCGCAATATTCTTCCGAATAAATAAATTCTTCAACGGGTAAACCCAATTCAATTTCGTACACCCCGGGCTTGTTCAAATGACCAGAGGCTGAAATCAATTTTGTTCCTGTGGACTTGCCGATTCCAATTTTGGAATAGGCTTCTCCGCCATCTCGAACAATAGGAACAACAGCTGCGATGGTTTCCACATTGTTTACAACAGTTGGACAGCCATACAAACCAGCTATCGCAGGGAATGGTGGCTTGATGCGAGGGTTACCTCTTTTTCCTTCTAATGACTCAAGCAATGCCGTTTCCTCTCCGCAGATATAGGCACCAGCACCAACTTGAACATACAAGTCCAAGTCATATCCGCTGCCCATAATATTTTTACCCAACAATCCTGCATCATAGGCTTCTTGGATGGCTTTTTCTAGAATATCGGCAACATAGAAATATTCACCTCGGATGTAGATGTAGGAGGTGTGCGCACCCAAAGCAAAGCTAGAAACAATCATTCCCTCAATTAAAATATGAGGGATGTGTTCCATCAAATATCTGTCTTTGAAAGTTCCAGGTTCAGATTCATCGGCATTGCAAACCAAGTAACGAGGAACACCTTC
>CANHIV010000075.1 GCA_947460525.1 Flavobacteriales bacterium | reverse complement strand
TCAGCAAAGTCAAAACGGTGAAGTCTGCGGATGAGGAGATTTTGGCTTTGAAAGATTTGGATACCAGAAATGAGGCTGTAGTTCGTGAGGAATTTGCGGCTAATTTTAAAAGCCAAAGTGCGGATAGTAAAGCATCTGTTATCTTGACGGAATATGCGCCCAATGCCTTGCGTTATGAAGTAAAATCAAATAATGGTGGCGCTGTAGTATTCTCAGAAATTTATTACCCAAAAGGGTGGAAGTGCACCATTGATGGGCAAGAGGCAGATTATGCGCAAGTCAATTTTGTTTTGCGCGGACTAACCGTTCCGGCTGGGCTGCATCAGATCGAATGGAAGTTTGAGCCTGAAGTTTGGGCATCAGGAACGAATATTTCTTGGACAGGTTCCGCTTTGATGATACTATTGGTTTTGGGAGGTGTTTTTTACGATAGAAAAAATAGCCTGACCGTGGGCAAACAATAGAATCGGATAAACAACGGAAGGGAAAAGAGAAGAAGGAAAATGTTGGTACGCAAAATTGGGATTGGTATAGCTCCAAGCCTGATGAGAAAAAGGAATGGCGCCGTAGCCATGTATCAATGTCACCAGCGTTAATCCAATAAAAAGAGCATGAAAGACAAGATGAGCCGCAGGGCTCATTTTGTTTTTTAGAGCAAAAAATAAAATCCCCAACGTTCCCAAAATGATCTCGATGTGAAATGGCACGATTTGCGTCCACTGTGGAAATTGTTTTTCGATGAACAAGGCGCCCAGAGCAATGCCCAGAGGTATTCTTGCAGATTGAATGAGCCAATGGTAATTGTTGTTTAGGCTATTGATCCATCTTTTTCCACGCGGAGTGAAGTACAAAACACCAGCAAAAGCCAGCGCAAGAAACCATGGAAAAACGAAGTGAAACCAACCGGTAGTTCGGTCCATGTACCATCTATTCAGACTAAGCACACTTTGAAACAGCGCCCACAATACCCACATCAAAACAGCGATGTGCGCTTTGTTTTGGGTGCGTACTTCCTTGCTCTTTAAGACCATCGGAATCAATAGAACAATGGACAATAAAACAGTGCCAACGGAGAGGATGGTGATCCAAACGGGAATTTCTAGCATGGTTAACTTTATTTTTTCGATGTCAAAGGTATTCCGTTCTTAGCTTTGTTGTGATGATGTTTGCCATAGAATCGAAGGAAGTGAAAAAGGGATGTTCGTGGACGGATTTCTTGTGTGGCAAGAGCAAGGCCGAGTTGGCTTGGGTCAATGATTGGCGCAATATTCCAACAGAATTCGAAGTTTTTTTGGATTCGATCTTCTTAAAACAACAGTATATTCAAGCGATACAAGAGGAGTACCACTGCTCCTTGGTTTTGTTCAAGTACAACCAGGAGCCGGCTGGAGTAGCCTTGTTTTTTCTTTCTAAGTTTTATACAGAAGATTGGCGAGGGGGCGAGGAAAGAGGAAGTTTGGCCAATTGGTTGGCCAAAAAATGGAGTGTCGCTTCGCAGGTTCAGAAAGTACTGTTGTGCGGAAATCCATTTGTTTCAGGTCCACATGGTTTCTCCTTCAACAAAGTGTTGACTGCGGAAATAAAAGCGGATTTGTTGTGTGAGGCCATGAATGAGGCTGTAGATCATTTTCAAAAGCATGGACAGAAAGTGGGTATTTGCTTGATCAAAGATTTTACTTGTTACCAAAAGGAACTCGTTCAGGAGTTGAAGAAGTGCGGTTTTGGGCCTATTCCTGCCGATCCCATTATGGTTTTGCCTGTTTTACCCAATTGGAACAATTTTGAGGATTACACCAACGGTCTCATTTCTAAGTTCAGGTCCAAAGCCATTACTGCTTATAAGAAATCAGTGGAAGTCACATCCGAGTTTTGGACATGGGAAGAGATGAAGCAGCACGAATCGCTTTGGTATCCGCTTTACCAACAGGTGTATGAGCAAGCCCAGAATCGTTGGCTTCCTCTTTCATCCAAGGCATTGTGCACCATGAAACAACGGTTGGGGGAATCCATGGTCTTTAGGGCCTACAAGTGGAATGGCAATATTGTGGGATTTTCAGTGGCCATTTTGGATGACGAGATGGAAGCCCATTTGGTGGGATTGGATTACCACGTGAACAAAGAGATATACTTGTATTCAAGGATGCTGTATGATTTTGTGGATTTGGGTATTGAGAAAAAAGTAAAGCAAATCGTTTTTGGAAGAACAGCTGTCGAAATCAAGTCGGCGATGGGTGCAATGCCGGTGGAATATGCCAATGTGATTAGGCACTCCCGTACAATTCCCAATTTATTTGTGAAATGGATGACACAGTCATTGGATTACAAAACAGAGGATATGCGACAGCCATGGAAGACGGAAGTAGAGAAGGAATTGCAAGTCAGAATGCAGCAATGGAGTGGTCATGAATGAGCGCAGGATATTGTTGATTTTAGCGGCGATTCAGTTCACCAACATCGTCGATTTTATGATCATGATGCCGATGGGTGATATCCTCAAGAAAGAGTTGCTGATAGGTCCTGGTGCCTATGGACTTTTGGTTTCCTCTTATGGATTGGCTGCAGGATTATCTTCCTTTCTAGGTGTATTTTATTTGGACAATTTGGACAGAAGAAAGGCGCTGCTTTGCGCCTATACGGGATTTATGGTGGGCACATTGTCCTCGGCCATCATTCCAACAACGGGCGATGTTCATTTGAACTATTATTTGTTTATCGGAACCCGAGTATTAACGGGGTTGACCGGAGGTTTATTGGGGGGATTGGTCATGTCCATTGTGGGCGATTTGATTCCATTGGAAAGACGAGGAAAGGCCATGGGGATTGTGACATTGGCGTTTTCGTTGGCGGCAGTTTTGGGCGTTCCGATTGCCTTGATTTTGGTGGATGTATTTGACAACAATTGGCACGTCCCATTTTACACAGTAAGTGCTTTGAGTGCAGTAATCGGGTGGATGGCATGGCGCATCATTCCGCCCATCAATGCCCACCTGAATCGAAAAGAAGCCTTTGATCCTATGGAAACCGTAAGGGGTGTTTTGGAATCTAAGATTCAAAGAAACGCTCTCCTCTTTACTGTTTTATTGGTGTTGGGGCAATTCACGGTCATTAGTTTTTTGACGCCTTATTTCATTAACAATGTTGGCTTGGCGCAAAGTGAAATCAAGTACATCTACATTGCAGGCGGCGCAGCTACTGTTTTGTCCGGTATTTCGATAGGGAAGGCGGTGGATCGTTTTGGAAGGTTTCGAATATTTACATTGTTCGCTTTTTTGTCTTGCATTACCATGTTGATCAATACCCATTTGCCACCGGTTTCATTGGGTTGGGTGATGTTCATTGCATTGTTTTTCTTCACGTTCATCTCAGGCCGAATGATACCCGCCAACACCATCATTTCAGCGGTGGTCAATCCCAAGCACAGAGCGGGTTTTATGAGCTTGAATAGTTCAGCACAAAGTTGGGCTTCAGGCAGCAGCGCCATTATAGCGGGAGCGATAATAACGCAAGCAGACGAGTATTCCCCGTTGGAAAACTACCCCATTGTAGGTTACATGGCGGTGACCTTTACACTTGTTTCATTGTGGATTGTTAGAAGAATTAAAAAATTATCTGCACAAGCCCACGTCTGAGGTTATAATTTCGCTGTATGCGATTGATAGGACAAATTCCTCATCCCCATTTGCGGATAGCCATCCATGAATACAATGGAAAGTATTTGGTAGAATTTGAAGGAGGGCGTTGCCGACAAACCTTCAAGTTTGACAAAGAATTGTACACCTTGGAAGGTGTTCAAGCGTGGATTCAGCAAGCAGAGTCGGGTGTGATGGAGAGAATGAATACCATGCATGAAGATTTAAAAAAACTTTTACCCACCCCATGAAAAAGAACATTTGGATTATTGGCGTGATGGCCATACAATTTGCTTTGATTATCGTTTTGTTTTTAAAAGGAAACGGAGGATCTGCGGAAGAGGCGTTAGAGAATGTACCAGTGGCGAGCGCTTTTGTGGATACCGCCAATGTCAAGTCGGCTGTTGTGGCCTATGTCAATGGCGATAGCATCAATTCGCAATACCGATTTATCAAAGACAAAGAAGCCCAATTGGAAAGCACTTTAAAGGGAGCGGATGCGCAATTTCAAAAGGAATATGCCAAGCGAGAGAAGGAAGCGCAAGAATTGATTCAGTATGCCAATAGCAAGCAATTGCCAGAGGATGAGGCCCGCACGGTTCAAGAACGCTTGGCCCAATTGGATGGAGAGATTCAGGAGTTGGATGCCAAGATGTCCAATGACATTTCAGTAAAGAAGGAAGCCATGATGAAGGAGTTAAACAAGCGCGTGGAGAAGTATTTGGCCAAGTTTGCCAAGAACAAGAACATTGATTTTGTATTGAATTATCAGGAAGGCATACCTATTGTTTTGCATGGCAACCCAGCGTTTAATGTTACTGCAGAGGTTTTGGCGGGATTGAACGCAGAGTATGCAGCCGAAAAATCGAAGTAATATGTTATTGGCACAACAGAAATATTGGAATGGAGCAGCAGAGTATTTGCTGTTCATGTGGCAGATGGAAGATTTGGTGAGAGCGGTTCACTTTGATGTGGAGGCATTGGAGGGATTTATTTCCACTTATGCACAGAGTGAGGAGGAACACCAAGCCGAGAAGCAGTGGTTTCAGAAAATGGTGAGGGACATGAAGGCAGAGCGCTTGGAGCAGCGCGGACATTTGTCAGAGCTGGATGAGATCATGACCGAGCTCACGTATTTGCATCAATCATTATTGAAAGTCTCCAAAGATTCCGATTATTTGTCGTTGTATGAAGTTGCCAAGCCCAATATGGAGGATTACGCCATTAAGGCAAAGGGTATAGGCACCAACGAGGTAGAGTTGTGTTTGCAGGCCCTTTATGGGTTATTGGTATTGCGATTAAGAAGAGAGAAGATTTCTGAAGAAACCCAGGCGGCCATGGACAGCTTTTCAGCTTTGATGGCAGGCTTGAGTAAGGAGTACTTAAAAATGAAACAAGGCGACCAAAGAGCCGCCTTGAATTAACAACAACAACAACTAATCCGACATCCCTGTACGGACAGCATTTTTAAGAAAGCAAGCTCTGCGTCAAAAGGAATTGCATTTGCTGATTTTGACGGTTCAAGAATTCCAAAGTTTGGTCGTTTTCGAATTCTTGGTGGAAACGCTCAGCAGCGTCAGCCACGTGATTTTCTAAAGCTTTAAGGTTAACAGGAACAGAAACTACACGGAAAGGGCGGCTATCGTTAAGAAGAGACTCCCAGTTCAATTCGTTGCTGTTTTGCGCAACAAAAACCGCTTTTACTTGAGGGAACTGTTGGTTAACAGACTGAAGGAATTCAGCACCAGTAGTACCGTTAAGGAATTGGTCAACAACAAGCACTTGAACTTGTTCAGGAAGAAGAAGGTCAAAAGCTTCAGCAGCGTTGGTAGAAGCAAGCACTTCAAAGTTTTCGTTAAGAACGTTTTTCACATCTTGAGCGAAAGTAGCGTTTTGAGAAACCACCATTACTTTGGTTTGCGCTGTGTTGTTGTTATTTGTTTTCATTTTGCTGAGTGTTTGTTGTTGTTGGGTAGTTGAACGGCAGCAGGAGATAAAAGGTTACATAAATTGTTGAAAAACTTTTTAATTGATTGAAAATCAGCTCGAAAAAAGTTGAAAAACATTGGCTAGAGGCATAAAAAAGGAGAGGATGGCTCCTCTCCTTTAGGGTAATGAAGGACAAAAGAGAAAAAACAGAAGGAATTATATTGTATTGTGAGAGATATTTTGGTGGGGAATAAGTTTTTGAATGATTTGAATGGAGTCCATATTAGATTGTTTGAGGAATTGCAGGATTTGAGCGTGTTGATCGAGGAGTTGAGTAATTTGAACATCCTGGAAAGATGGTGTAGAGGTGGAGGCTTTCTTTTTTGATTTGGGTTCGTATTCGTATTCAGCTTCGCGAGTCATGAGGATATTGATATGAACGTCGTAGATTTTCGAGAGTTTTTTAAAGTCTTCGAGGCGTACTTTTCTGAAACCGTTTTCCAGGCGGGAGTATTCAGGTTGCGATATTCCCAGTTGGTCAGCG
>CANHIV010000074.1 GCA_947460525.1 Flavobacteriales bacterium | reverse complement strand
GGATTCAATTTCCATTCCTGTTTTTATAGAGCGCTGGGAAAGAAATCCATACTTTGAAAAAGTCAAGGAGCGCAAAGTAATCGCCAATCAGTCATTTGCATTGCCTTTGCCCTATCCTTCTTCAGGTGTTCAAGGGACCAAATGGAAATGGATCAGTAAGAATGAAAATGAGAAAGGGAATGAGAAAGGGAGGGAGGAGATGCAGGTTGTTGTTGTCAAAAAAGACAATCAAGCTGTGATTTCTACCCAAGGGATGTTACCAGGAAAATACGCTTTGGAGATTTTGCCGAAAGCGGTGTTTTATCAGGATTTGGAATGGATAACAGATACCATTGTTTATTTCATTCATGTTTTGGGATCTGAGGACATTGGTCAGCTTCAAGTAAAAAGCGCTTTCTCTCCTGATTTCTGGTGGAGCTTTACAGATGAGAAAGGCAAAGTGCAAACGATATCAGGTGAGCAGATCATGAACAAAGGCATTGAGGCGATACCCGGCACTTACATCCTACGTGTGGTGGAGGAAAAAGACAATCCGCAATACTGGGATGGGATGAATTGGAAGCGTCAAACGGAAGCAGAGATTGTGCATGTATTCCCGCAGCCTATCGTCATCAGGGCCAATTGGAATCAAGTATTGGAATGGAAATGATTAGAAGGAGATAAAGCTCTTCTTGACAAACTTGGGATTTCCTTTTTTGTCAATACAAACTTTTTGATAAGAACCTTTTGATTCTTCATTGCCATAGTTGGAAGCTTCTTTCCAATATTCGCAGGCACCTTCTTCATCGTGAAAGCGGTAACGAATTTCACCGAGAAGCATCAATACCTCAGCAAGATTTTCAGGTTTTTCAAGCGCCAATTCAGAGAAGATCTCTTCAGCCGCTTCCATTTGTTGGGCGTAGTATTTGGCCATGCCCATATTGAATTTGGCTGAAAGCAATGTGGGTCTTGTGTCGTAGGCCGCTTGAAAATAGATGAATGACTTTTCAAATTCACTGCGCTCCGTATGTATAATACCCATGAGGTAGTAGGCATCTGGATCTTCAGGATAGGAATCCACCGCGCGTTGAAGAATTCTCAATGCATCTTTGGGCTTTTGCAGATAGTAGTAACATTCCCCCAACCAATAAATGGCTTTGTATTCATCTTGGTGGTTGTTGTAGTAATCAGTAAGAACGGGCAATGCAGGCTCGAACAATTGATTTCTTAACAAACAAATTCCATAATTCAAACTGTATTCCTCGGGTTTGAAGCCGATGGCCTCATAGTGGGTTTTGGCTTTGTCAAATGCCTTGACTTTCATCTGCGCATTGGCCAAGAGAAAATGCCACTCATCTTCTTTGCCAGCTGCGTTTTGTGGGCAACATTTGAAGAGAGAATCTACGTCATGCGCAACGACCGCGTACTTTTCAGCCTTGTATAATTCTTTGTATTGTGGCAATGATTGGGCAAAGGCTCCAAGAGCCCACATCCCCATCCAACATAGAAACCACTTTCTGAACATCGTTCAAATATACCTCAAACTTTTTAAAGTTCTAGGAATAGAAAATGAATAACCCACAAGCCTTGGTTAAATCTTCCAACGCTTGATAATTTCTTCCTTTTTCTTTTCAATGCGCTCATTGGAGTCAAAAGCCAGAACAGTAAATCCTGCACTGAAATTGTAAATGGGGTTGGTTACGTTGTTTTTGAAAAAGGTTTGTGTAGGGATGGTTACAAACACTTTTGTTCTGCCGTATCCGATGGAGGCCGACAAGTCAGCGGTAAAGGGACGAACGCCAAAATCATTTTTGTTTTTCACCTTAAAATCACCGAATTGGTTGTGATAGGTTTGATAGGTTTTTATACCAAATCTCCAATGACCGAGTAATCCTGCTGACACATGAAATTGTGGTTTTTCAGCACGGCCAAAATTTAATTCCAACATCAATGGCACAGTAAATTTAGAAATTCTCAATTCATTGTCCTCATAGTCGTTGTCCGGTTGATACGAGTAGGTCAGCATGCTGGTAGCTGTTGCGTCGCTGTATCGGAGTTGGATGTTTTTCTTCCAAGCATAGCTCTCCAAACTAAATCCGAGGCCAGTATAAATGCCGGTTCCATTTTTGGTGAAGGCAAATTTCTTTTCAATAAAATTGATTCTAATCCCTGCCGACTTATTCATGTTTTGCTCCAGCCAAGGGGAGATGTTGGCATTGTTGCCATTGGCATCACCCAACCAGGGGATGTATAAGTCCATTCCGTTCCAATGGGTTTGGTTGGAGTAATTGCAATTTTCTTGATCTGGGCAAGCAGGAGGATTTTCCTGAGCAAATGCTGAACTTAGAGCGATGACCAAAAAGGACAAAGAGAAAAGTTTTTTTACCATGTTGCGAATAACGATTAAAAGCTGCTGAATCTTGATTTTAAACTTTTTAATTAAAGTTAAAGAAAATTTAAACCCAACATAAATTAACGGATGTTACCAAAAAAGATTGACCTTTGTTGTATGCGTTTAACAATGATGTTTGTCATGATAGCGGTATTGATGTCGAGTTGCGGCCAAGTTTCTTGGTCCAATGGATGGAGTGCCTGTGAGCAGACATTGAATTGTTGCGCGAAAGCCACCGCCTCTATCTCAGAGATTTCAGGTTTTTTGAATGGCAACGAGGAGGAGGGTATTGAAGGAGAGGATCAAAAGCCGGTAACCAAAAACCTTACCCACAGGCGTCATGAAGGTGTTGTTGAAGTGGTGATGAAGGTAGATCAGAAAGGACAGTGGAAAGTGGTGAACATGGCAGCAACCAATGAGGAATTGGCCAAGTATGTTCTTTCCAAATTGAAAGACTACAATATGCAAACCAACAGCAAGTCCGTGGGACAGGTGGTGAAGTATCGATTTGTATTTAAAAAGCAAGCTTAAGTTTATGGTGGGAAGAGATTTGCGTGCCTTGACGCAGGATGAAATATTGCAATGGGTATTGTCCATTGGTGATAAGAAGTTTAGGGCCCAGCAAGTTCAAGAGTGGTTATGGAAAAAAGGGGTGACCGGTGTTGACCAAATGACCAACCTTTCGCAAGAATTGCGGGAGGCGCTTAAGCGAGATTTTCAGTTTTCTTCGGCCTTGCGCAAGTCAGAGCAATTATCCAATGACGGCACGATGAAATGTGTGTATGAAGTGGATGGTGATAAGGTGGTAGAGGGTGTCTTGATACCTACTCCCAAGCGTATGACAGCTTGTATTTCTTCGCAAGTGGGTTGCAGTTTGGCCTGTAAGTTTTGTGCCACAGGAAGGTTGAAAATGATGCGCAATTTGACTGCGGGGGAAATTTTTGATCAGGTGTATGATTTGAAAATGGAAGCGGAGCGTCGTTACAATATTCCGTTGTCCAATATTGTTTACATGGGGATGGGTGAGCCGTTGTTGAATTACAAAAATGTTCTTCAATCGATAGAATACATCACGAGTCAAAAGGGCTTGGGTATGTCTGCGCAGCGCATCACAGTCAGTACGGCAGGTGTGGCCAAGATGATTGCCAAGTTGGGTGATGATGCGGTGAAATTTCATTTGGCGGTTTCACTTCACGCCGCCACTGACGAAAAGCGCAACCACATCATGGAGATCAATGAAACCAATAACTTGGAAGTATTGGCCAATGCCTTGCGTTATTACCATGAGAAAACGGGGGATCGTGTCACATTTGAATACATCATTTTCAAAGATTTCAACGACAGCCTTGAAGATGCCAAAGCATTGGCGGAGTATTGCAAGCGATTGCCAGTAAAAATCAATGTTATTGAGTACAATCCCATTGTAGGTGGGGAATACCAGCAAACCACAGAGGAAAGATTGAAGGCCTTTACGCAATATCTATTGCAACGCAATATGGTGGTGAATTTGCGCCGATCACGCGGAAAGGACATTGATGCGGCTTGTGGTCAATTGGCCAATAAAAACCAATCGATGTTGAAGCCTGCGGCTGCAGAAAAGCTCAGTAACTTACTGTAGCTTACTCAAGCGGAATCCCACATCCGCAATCCCTTCTAAATTTTCTGTGCGCATGGCTTGTTGAATAGAGATTCTATAGTGACCCGCCATTGGAAATTTTTTGCGCTCTTTGAAAATAATCCTGTTGTCATATAAATCACCCAACCCGCTTCCTAGCCAATGTCCTTCTGCATCTGCAAGTGGGCAATTGATTGTATCTATACTCAATTTTCCATTGGGGAATTCCAAAGAAACAAACAAGAAAATATTGGAGTAAGCGTAGCTTTCCTGGTTGCGCAGGGTTACGTAGAAATTGTGAAAGGAAACGGTATCTTGAATATCAAACTCAAAGTTCACCGGTTGGTTGACATTCCAATTGGCGTTTTCGATCAATTGAGATTGTTCGAAAACATGGGAATCATCACAACCCGCAAAGCAGAGCATTGCGGCAGCAAACAGGCTTGATATTAAAAATTTGAATCCGTTCATGAGGGAGGATTGGATTGAGGTGGTTTTGGATTTTGACCTTTGTTGGGTCTAGGACCATTGAATTTTTTCTTGGGAGGATTGCCCGAAGTGGTATTGCCTGCATTGGCATTGCTACCTCCAGCATTTTGCGGCTTATTTTCTTGGGTTTTGTTTTCCTGAGGTTTGCCTTGTGGCTTATTGCCTTGCGGACGAGGACCTTGGGGTTTATTTCCTTGTGGTTTGTTCTCGCTGCTTTTGCCTTCGTTGCTTTTGCCTTCACCAGGTTTATTTTCGTTGGGCTTTCTATCTCCTTTTGGTGCTTGTAGACCTCTGTTTTGCGGACCTCGAGATTTGTTGTTGCTTTTTGATTTTTTACTCTTGTCAAAACGCGTCAAACTATCTTGCCCCACGACTTGCGCAAAGCCCACTTCCACTTCTTTTTCTTTTTCTTTGTCTGACAAGTAAATTTCTTCACCTATTTCCAAAGCTTGTCCTTTTTTATTTTTTTCAATGATATCAAATACCATTTCAGTGGTCAATGCGAAAGGAGCGGAACCGGGTTCGTTTTCTAAAGTATAGTAAACGATTTTCTTGAAAATATCGGTTTTAAAATGGTAAGCCGTTCCTTTGGGTAGACGGAGTTTAACATTGGTAGGAGGTAGATCTTTTACCGCTTCTACATATTGATCCAACTCATAGTTGAGGCAACATTTCAACTTTCCGCATTGGCCTGCCAATTTACCCGGATTGAGTGAGAGCTGTTGATAGCGAGCAGCTGAGGTGGAGACAGCGCGGAAGTCCGTGAGCCAAGTGCTGCAGCACAATTCGCGACCACAACTTCCAATTCCGCCCAAACGTCCGGCTTCTGCACGATAGCCGATTTGCTTCATTTCAATTTTGACTTTGAAGCGTTCAGCCAATTTTCTAATCAATTCACGAAAGTCAACACGGTCTTCAGCGGTGTAATAGAAGATGGCTTTGGTACCATCGCCTTGAAACTCCACGTCACTGATTTTCATTTGCAGGTTCAATTGCTTGGCAACTTCCCTAGCACCCATCATTGTTGTGTTTTCTAGACCTCTTGCTGCTTGCCATTTGGCAATATCGTCTTCGTTGGCTTTGCGAATGATTTTTTTGATTTCGTAATTGTCCTTGACGTCTTTTCTTTTGAGTTGGATTTTGACCAATTCACCGGTCAATGAAACAATTCCTACATCAAGTCCTGGATTGAGATCGATGACGACAACGTCGCCCACGTACAATTCCAACTGACCATTTCTGTAATAACTCTTTCGTCCGTTTTTAAAACGAACTTCCACCATATCAAAAGCCTTTTGACCAGCAGGCAACGGAATTCCCGTTAACCAATCAAAGACACTCATTTTATCGCAACCGCATGTACCGCATGAGCCATTGCTCTTGCATCCTGCAGGCACACCATTACTTCCACTTGAACATGAACTACATCCCATATCTCGCTTTTCCGCCACAAAGGGTGACGGATTGCGCTAAGGTAAGCATTTAAAACGGACGAATCAATCGGCGTATTGATTCCTTCTCAACAAGTGATGAACCTTGATGCTCAGGTGAGCAAAAAGTAACTTGGCGTTGAGGTTTCTACCGATGTGGTAAGCGGCTTCTGTGAGCTCGTTCATCAAATCTTCAGCGTTGAAATGGTTGATGAATTTGGAAAATTTTT
>CANHIV010000073.1 GCA_947460525.1 Flavobacteriales bacterium | reverse complement strand
CCAATATGGAAGATTGCGATGATAATTTGGTTACCTACCAAGATTTGGATGCCGATGGTTGGGGCTCTGCCATTTTAGATCCTTGCGGTGTTGACAACAATTTAGATTGCAATGACATGACGTCAAGTGTTCAAGAGGCTTCGATGTATTTTGAAGATCAAGATGGCGATGGATATGGCAATCCCGATATGGGCGTTTATTTGTGTGAATCGCAAACCGGATATATACCCGATGGAACGGATTGTGACGACTTGAATCCAAATGCTTACCCTAACGCTGAGGACATCGCGGGCAATGGCATAGATGAAAATTGTGATGGCCAGGATGGGGTAGGTATTGCAGAGGACGTGATGGAAAGTCTTGAATTATGGCCCAACCCGGTGAAAGACGTATTGAACATTGAGCTTCCAGTTTCTGGCAGCATGACCATTACCAATCTACAAGGTCAATGGATCATGGAGCAGCCGCTGTTTGCTGGAATTAATCCTGTGCAGTTGGAAGTAGAGCCTGGTTATTATTGGGCGATTATTAAGTCAACCCAAGGACAGGTGGCCAAGAAAATCTACAAATTGTAATTAGCGCCAAACAATGTGCTCAGTGAGATATTTCAAATCTCGCTCGATGTATTGATAAACTGGAGCGATAGAATCAGGGTTAGGTGCTGTTTCGAAGTACAGCGCACAGCGCAAGAATTTGGTGGTGCTATCGGTCAAAAACAATTGCAAAGGCGAAGCCGCTTCACCTTCAATTCGATATTGTATTCCAAAAACATTTCTGTCGGGAAAATCAATCATTTCTCTTTCGATTGCGCTGGCTTTCATTTCATGCTTAGAGGCAAAGGTGTAAGCATCCGCAACCAACTGATCGATATTGTTTTTTACAGACAAAAAAGTACAATGGATCCTTGCATTCAATCTGGGATAATAAATATTGAATCGGCAGGAGTCAGCTCTTTGAGTGCGATCTAGAATTTCCACTTTTGCAAATGCAGAAACAGGAATTTTGAAAGGCGCCACAGGCGCAAATTCGCGGTAATCATGTTGAGGAAGATCGATTCTGAAATAGCCTTTGGGTTTGGGGTAGGATGCTTCAGGTTCTTTTAACAGGAAGTAGTAAAGAATCGCGAACAATGTTAGAATAGCAATAGAAAAGATGAATATTTTTTTCATAATTGTTTTTGTACTTTAATTCTATCCAATTTTCGATGATTTCCTGCTTCTACGGTAAAGGTGCAATCATGAAAGGTATGTTTCTCGCCTTTGTGCGGCACTCTTCCCAATATTTCCATAAGAAATCCGGCCAATGTGGAGCTGTCTCCTTTGGCAGCATCAAAAATGGTTTCATCTACCCGAAAAACACGGTAGAAATCAACCAAAGAAATCTTCCCTTCAAACAAATAAGTGTTGTCATCGATGATGGAGTATTTCAAATCGTCTACATCAAATTCATCATGAATTTCTCCAACAATTTCTTCAATAACATCTTCCAAAGAGACCACTCCTGAAAGTCCGCCGTACTCGTCCACGACAAGTGCGATGTGTTTTCTATCGTGTCTGAACTCTACCAAAAGGTCGTCGATTTTTTTGGTTTCTGGCACAAACTTCCCCGTTTTGATGATGGATTTCCAATCGAAGTTCTCATCGTTCAAATGAGGAATCAAATCTTTTACATGAAGAATACCTTTGATTTGATCAATTTGCCCTTCAAAAACCGGCCAACGTGAATAACCTTTTTCTTTGATGGCTTCTATGATTTCAAGCATACTGTGATCACAGGATAGCATTGCCAAATCCGTTCTTGGCGTCATGATTTGACTGACATTTTTTTCTCCAAATGTTACGATGCCTTCAAGAATTCTCCTTTCTTCAACTGATCGCATTTCATTTTGGGTCAATGCAAGGGCATGTCCCAAGTCGTCCACGCTGATGGTTTCAATTTTGTTTTTTATTCTTCGATTTAATACATTTCCTGCTTGTATCAAAAGCCAACCAAATGGTTGGATGATAATTTGCAATCCGTTTAAAGGTCCCACCATCCAACTCGCAACTTTAAGATTGTTGGAAGTAGCGTAAATCTTAGGGATTACTTCGCCAAACATTACAATGATGAAGGTCACCAGCACCACATGGATGATTAGCGCAGTTACAGGACTGTAGTCCTCTGGCGGAAACCAGGTTTCCATGAGCGCAGTGGAAAGAATGACAATGGCGATGTTTACGGCATTGTTCACGATGAGAATGGTGGCGAGTATTTGCCTCGTGGCGGTTTCTTTATTGGGGTGAGAGGTCAGCGTTCTGATTTTGCTCAAAGCACCGTGCTCCGCTTCATCAATTTTTTTACGTTGCTCGGGAGTAAAGGAGAACAAGGCCACTTCACTGCTGGATACCGCAGCACTGGCCAATAAAAGCAACATTACCCCCAAAATGTAGAGGGTAATGTTGATTTGTAATGGAATCATTCCTGAAACGAGCAGGATACTATCGTTCATATTTTAAAAAGGAAGATCATCATTTTGCTCATGGGTGGTCGTTGGAATGGGTTCATTCAGCGCCATGGGTTGTGAAGAAGCATCTGGCGTTTTTGCCGTCAACATGGTAAATTCATCCACATGAATTTCAGTGATGTATTTGGTTTCACCGTTCACTTGGTAATTGCGGTTGCGAATTTTCCCTTCGACATAGATCTTCATCCCTTTCTTGAGATATTGATCACCAATTTCAGCCAATGAACTTTTTCGAATAACGATGTTGTGCCAATCGGTTTGGGAAACGCGTTCACCTGTTTTTGGGTCTTTCCATGACTCAGTAGTGGCCAAAGAAAAATTTAAAATTTTACCTCCATTTTCGAAGGTTTTTAATTCTGGATCTTTTCCGATATTTCCGATTAAGATCACTTTGTTTACTGTTCCTGACATAATTTTTATTTTTAGGATTATGCGGCAAACCTATCTTGTACCCATAGTACTTTCCAAGTTTCTAATAAGGTGCTTATACAAGTCCTTTATGCTGTAAAAAGTCGACAAAAATCTTAGGAAACCCAAGTTTTTCTGCCTCTTTCGCATCTATCCACTTTTCAAATTTATGCGTATTTAATTCCATATCATCCAACAAAATTGAAAAGATATGCACTTGAAGTTTGCGGTGGGTGAGAAGATGAGTGGCCTTCCAGACCTCTAAAATCTGGATTTTGGATACAGGTAGAGCAAATGTTTCACTGAGCGCTATCCATCCGGCCTCTTCATCAATATTGTCTTTGATGATAAGCGGGAGGGTGTACAATCCTTTCCAGATACCAGCATTCTCTCTTTTTGTTACCGCCCATCCGGTATTTTTATTTTGAAAGAATAGCGCAAAAACACCCTGCTCTTTCACCTTGGTTTTTTTTGCTTTGACCGGAATTTCGTTCATCCAATCATTTTGGTAACTGATACAACTGGATTGCAACGGACAAATATCGCATTTTGGGTTTTTGGGAGCACAGATAATCGCGCCAAATTCCATACTCGCCTGATTGAAAGTGTGAGCTGAGGACGTTTTAATCCATTCGTCTAAAAGGACTTGGATTTCATTTCTTGTTTTGGGTGCGTCTATGGGTGCAAAAGACCCCAAGTATCTGCTGACCCAGCGCAACACATTGCCATCTACCGCGGCCTTGGGAAAATCAAAGGCAAACGATGATACGGCGGCGGCAGTGTAGGGTCCCACTCCCGGGATGTTTAACCATCCGTTAAAATCCTCAGGGAATTGGCCATTGTATTCATGAAAGAGCGTTTTGGCGGCTTTGTGAAGATTTCTGGCTCGGGAATAATACCCCAGGCCTTGCCAAACCCGGAAAACATCGTCTTCTTCTGCATTGGCCAGCTTTTCAACGGTCGGGAATCGCTCTAAAAACGCGTAATAATAGGCAAGTCCTTGCTGAACTCGGGTTTGTTGTAGAATGATTTCAGAGAGCCAAATGGCATAGGGATCGCGGGTTTGCCGCCACGGTAGTTCCCTCCCATGCGCTGAATACCATGGAATTACGTATTGGACAAAAGGTGGAATTTCCTGTTTTTTCATTGATTTCGCAAAAATGAGATTTTTTTTGCACAACACGTTGTATATTTGCGACCCCGAAAAAATTGATATTCACCTTTTTAGAGAGCAAAGATGACGAAAGCTGATATTGTGACAGAGATTTCCAATAAAACTGGTATAGATAAGAATGATGTTTTAGCGATTGTAGAAGGGTTTATGACCACTTTGAAGAATTCGATGGAGAAAGGTGAGAATGTATATTTGAGAGGTTTTGGAAGTTTCGTAGTGAAGAAAAGAGCGGAGAAGTTGGGTAGAAACATTTTAGCAAAAACGACGGTAACCATTCCGGCGCATTATGTTCCCTCTTTCAAGCCAGCAAAGGAATTTGTTGATGCTGTGAAAGAAAAAGTTAAAGTGGCAGAAAATGATTAATAAGAACAAGAAGCCGATTGTATTTGTTGGAATCGGTTTGGTTCTTATCGTTCTTTTTTTAATGATTCCCAGAAAGCCTTGGTCCTCTAAAGAAGAACCTGCGGCCAATGCGATGTCCGCTGATCAAAGCAAGTTGCAGCAAGCAATTGAGTTGGTAAATGGCAGCAATCCCATGCAAGGCATTATGATGTTGCGTGAAATTGTCGCCAAAGATTCCAATAATGTTGAAGCGCAGTATTGGTTAGGCGTTTTTGCTGTTCAATCTGGACAGTTTGAAAAGGCCATTCCAAGATTTGAAAAGGTAATCTCATTGGACCCTCAGTATCTTTCAGCATACATGGATTTGGGAGCGGTTTACAAAGAAATGGGTCAGATGGATGTTGCGCTGGGATTGTTTGAGCAAGCGGCGGACATTGATAGTACCAACAATTACGCTTTGTTTTTCTCAGGTCAAGCTGCTGAGCTTACGGGGAACAAATTGAAAGCAAAGAAATATTACCAGCAGTTGTTGCGACACACTGCTGATACGGCGATAGTGGAGAAAGTGAAAGAATTGATAAAGAAGAATAGTTAATAGAATACGAACCTTTAAATTTTACGAATATGCCTTGCGGTAAAAAAAGAAAACGTCATAAAATGGCGACACACAAGCGTAAAAAGCGTTTGAGAAAGAATCGTCACAAAAAGAAAGTACGCTAGTTTTTAGTTGGCATTAGCTAACATAGAATTTGTGGAATACAGGGCGAGGAATTTCCTTGCTCTGTATTAACCTGTTTTATTGTGAACGTAGAATTAGTCATTAATCAAACTTCGAAAGGGGTTCACCTTGCTGTGCTTCATGATCGGCAACTGGTGGAGTTACATCACGGAGATGCTACTCAGAACTATGCAGTAGGCGATATTTATTTGGGGAAAGTTAGAAAGCTTGTGCCCCATTTGAATGCGGCTTTTGTAGAGGTGGGTCACGAACGTGATGCCTTTTTGCATTATCTTGATTTGGGTCCACATTTCACCACAACTTTGCAATACGTTCGTGGTGTAATGACAGGTACCATTAAATCTGGTCATTTGTCCACGGTCAAAATGCTTGCTGAGATTCCAAAGGACGGTAGCATCAAAGATCAGGTTGGACAATCCAATCCCATTTTGGTCCAAGTGGCCAAAGAGCCCATTTCCAATAAAGGTCCTCGTGTCACTTGTGAAATCACAATGGCAGGTCGCTATCTGGTACTGGTTCCTTTTTCTAATAAAGTTTCGTTATCTAGCCGCATCGAAAGTGAGGAAGAGCGCACGCGACTTAGAAAGTTAATTCAAAACATTAGACCGGCCAATTTTGGTGTTATCATCAGGACACAGGCGGTGAACACTACGGTTTCTGAATTGGACCAAGACTTAACTGATTTGGTGAGCCGTTGGGAATTGATGGTGAAAACCTTGCCACAGGCCAAGGCACCTCAAAAGATTTTGGGCGAATTGGATAAAACTTCGGCTGTTTTAAGGGATATTTTAAGCGATCGTTTTTCGGCCATTCATGTCAACAATCCTGAATTGGCCAAGACGATCAAAAATTTCTTGCACAACAGTGCTCCTGAATTGGAGGAAATTGTCAAAGAGCACAAAGTCGAAGACTTATTTGATGCCTTCAACATTCACCGCCAGGTAAAATCTTCTTTTGCTAAGCAGGTGAACT
>CANHIV010000072.1 GCA_947460525.1 Flavobacteriales bacterium | reverse complement strand
TTCTTTTCATGACTTGGTTTTCAATATGGTCAAAGAAATCAAAGGGAAGGAAGGTTCTCCATTCTTCGGTTTGCAGCTTCCCTCCTGAAACGATGTAGCGATCTATCTGAGCCGCTGAAAAGTCTTTCAAGACATGGCTCCTGAAATTGACCATTGCAATCCAACCATCATCGTCCATTATATCATCAAGCCATTCTTCATAATAACATTCATCAGAGGAATGGAAGTTCAAAACGTTTTCTCCAATGAGTATGAATTTGGTGATTCCTTCATGAATTAGGGAATCAATGATGTCGCGCTTTAGAATCATGATGTCGTTGTACAACAAGTCATTCCATTCTCCTATGAGTTCAATAATGGCATAGCCTTCATCGTACTCAGCATAAAGTATCTTTAAAAACAAAGTTTGACTATCCATACTATCCCATTGGGGATGGATGTAATGGTTGTAAATCTTCTCTGAAAATTCAAACTCGGAATATTCTCGATTGAAAAAAGGAGACCGTGGATCTTCACTAGCCACATAAAAATCTCTCCATCCATAGAACGGCTCAAGATCATGCATGGTTTTCAAAAGCTAGTACGGCTTTGCGAACAGAGCCGTGTTGTAGTAAAAGTCCTTTTGCAGTTTCTATGTCGAGCCCCGTTTTTTCTGCCACCATTTTACTCCCGCGTAGAACCAACTTTTGATTGGACAATTGCATATCTACCATTTTATTTCCAACCACTCTTCCCAATCCAATCATTACACTGGTGGAGATCATGTTTAAAATGAGTTTCTGCGCCGTTCCAGATTTCATTCTTGTGCTGCCAGTGACCACTTCTGGACCTACTACTGCAACTATCGGAAAATCTGCTTCAAGCGCTAGTCCGCTGCCTTGATTACAAGTAATACTTCCAGTGATCATACCCAAAGATTTTGCAGCGCGCATTGCGCCCAATACATATGGCGTGCGACCACTTGCAGCAATTCCAACAAGTACGTCGTCTGGTTGTGGTTGGTAGCTCAGCAAATCAAGTCTACCTTGCTCTTCACTGTCTTCTGCACCTTCAACAGGATAACGAATGGCGTCGTCACCTCCGGCGATTATGCCAATCACCCAATCGTGCGGAACACCAAATGTGGGAGGACATTCAGAGGCATCAACAATCCCAAGCCTTCCGCTGGTTCCTGCGCCCATGTAAATTAACCTTCCGCCATTCTTCATTCTGGGTACAATGGCATCTACAAGCGCTGAAATCTGAGGAATACAGCCTTGAACAACCATCGGGACAGTTAGATCTTCTTGATTGATGTATTGCAAAATCTGAGTGGTGCCAACCTGCTCCAAATGGTCGTATTTGCTGTTGCTTTCCGTGGTGTTTTCCATCATCTTTGTGCCGAATTAAATTCTTCGCTAACTTCGTTCTAAATTCGTTAACATGAAAAAATTATTGTGGGTTGTTTCGTTCTGTTTGATGGAATTATTGACCATTGCTCAAGTAGATACAACAGAAAGAACATTGCTTCTGTTGGATCGTGCGGCCATTCCGGGAAAGATTACCAGCGCAAGAAGAAAATCAGACAACAACAATGTTCGTGGAGCATTAACGGATTATCGTGCTGTTTTGGATGTGGATTCCAGCCATTATATTGCGCTTTATAACACCGCAGATTGCTATTATCGATTAAAGAAATATCAAGTGGCTTTGGATTATTTAAACAAAGCCACCGCAACGCAATCTTTTGTTTCCTCTGATGCTACATTGTTTTATGGCAAGTGTTACCATCGTTTGGGTCAACTGGACAAAGCCATCTCTTATTACGAGATGTATTTGAAGGATATTTCTACAACAGAGCCAGTATTTCCTGAAACCAAGAGATATATTCAGGAGTGTCGTTATGCCAAAGCCATGATGGCCAAGCCGGTGAATGTGAAAATTACCAATATGGGCAAGGACGTGAATTCTCGATATGAGGAATATTCTCCTAGCGTTACAGCTGATGGAAATGCGTTGTATTTTACGTCAAGAAGGGCCAACACTACGGGTGGTAGAGTGGATGAGAATTCTGATTTTAAATTTTATGAGGATATCTATTTTTCAGTGAAATCTTCTGATGGGAAGTGGTCTGAAGCTGAAAAGGTGGAGGGCAAGGTCAATACCGAAACGCATGACGGCATATTGAGCATAACGCCAGATGGAAATGCGATGTATGTTTATAAGAACGATGGCAAGGTAGCTGGGGATATTTACTTTTCCAATTGGGATGAGAATATCAAGGAATTCACAGCTGCAACGCCATTGATGTTTCCGATCAATACCAAAAGATTTGAGAGTTCAACCAGTATCACGGAGGATGGAAATTTTTTGTATTTCGTCAGTGAGCGCGACAAGGGTTTGGGAAGAGGTGATATTTATGTGAGTGAAAAGAAAAATGGTATCTGGACAGATCCTAAGAATCTTGGCCCCATTATTAACACCACGGGAGATGAGAAATTTGTTTTTGT
The DNA here is from genome assembly GCA_947460525.1 of Flavobacteriales bacterium. Taxonomy (GTDB): domain Bacteria; phylum Bacteroidota; class Bacteroidia; order Flavobacteriales_D; family Sanyastnellaceae; genus CAMCTV01. Next base: position 3,666 of record CANHIV010000072.1, on the reverse strand, counting down.
TCACCCCAACGGAAAGTCAATATTCTTTGCATCCAATGGACATTTGTCTTTGGGGGGATATGATTTGTTTCGATCAGAATTTGTAAATGGTTCTTGGACGGCTCCCCTGAATTTGGGTTACCCCATCAATACAGTAAATGAAGAGTCCACCATGTCCATTACACGTGATAGCAAGTTGATGTATTTGTCTGCTGAATTTGACGATTCATTTGGAGAGCGAGATTTGTATCAGATTGATATTTCTAATTATCAAATGGCCTCATCCGCTGTTGCGCTTTATCAGTACATTGAAGTGGAAGGTTTCATTCACACCAAACGTGGAAAAGGTGTCAAAGGAATTGAAGTGTATTGGATGGATGAGTATGGGGTAGAAGTGGCCAAGGCAACTACCGACAAAGACGGAATTGCTAAAACGCAAATCGTGGCCAATAGAAGTTACCAAATTGAAATTAGAGACGGTAACGATAGCTTGCATTCCGTTTCTAAGATGATGAGCTCAGAGTCCAATGAGACAGAACGTAAACTGTCTATTCAACTTCCGTAGTTTTTATTTTCATAGGCGCACAGCTCCATTTTCCATTTTCAACTTTCGGCACCATAAAGGATTCCGAAATCCCTTTTGATTTCATCTTCCTTTCATAATGATGATTGGGTAGTTCATTGTGTTCACAAACCACTTCGAAATAGGCATCCAATTCTGGTTTTATTTCTTTGGTTTTAAAAACAACTTTCGATTGAACTTCTATGTTGCTATTCAGCGTCCACTGATTGAGAATCTTATCGCCTTTCTTGTATCGGATGGTGATGCGGGTGTTGGGCATGGCCGCAAATTCATTGATGATGTACAAGCTCCATTCTTTTCCGTTCCATTCTCCCGAGGCTAGATAAGGACCATAAGCATAGGTAAGTTGTTCTAAAAATGGTTTGGGTTGAAAGTGCCAGTCCATGGCACTCCATGAGAAGGATGGCCAAACATCGTTCAATTGCCAAAACATTGTTCCACCGCATTTATCGGAGTGTCTTCTTTGCGCCTCGATGCCCATGGTCATGCCTTCTGCTTGCACATATTGCGTGAGCAAAGCATAATCCTCATGCATTAAAGTTTCTCCAGTGGGGTGCCAGTATTGCATGTATTGGTGCATCAATGAGAATCCCCGATTGTGTTTTTGATGCATGGCAATGCCAGGGTCCTTGGGATGAAATTTTCCTTCGCTGCACATTTCATTTTGAACTTTCTGAGACGGATAACTTTGCATGCCGAATTCTGACATGAACCTTGGAATTTTGGTCATCAATACTTCAAAGTTTTCCGCGTCATGCCACACCCCCCAATAGTGAGAATCACCTTCCACCAGAGATCGGGCATCTCCTCTTCCCCAAAGCGGCGATGAAGGCCAGTAGGGGAGTGAAGAATAGTTTTTGACAGTTTCAGGAAGTGTCTTTAAAAACAAATCATTGTATGCGCGTTGTAGTTTTTTTTCATAATTGGGATGCAGTCCCATCTTCCATCCCCATCTTTCCCAACCTTCGCTATTTTCATTGTTTCCGCACCAAAGCGCCATGCATGGATGATGACTCAAACGCTTTACATGTTCTTCGGCTTCTTGTTTAGCGCTCAACATAAATGCAGGATCTCCGGGATACATAGAGCAGGCGTACATGAAATCTTGCCATACCATAATCCCATATTCGTCACAAAGGTCATAGAAAATATCGGGTTCGTAAATCCCACCGCCCCATACACGCAACATGTTGATGTTGGCAGATTTGCAACGCTCCATCAAAGTCCGGTAATCCGCTTCTGTTGCTTGCTCGTGAAAATATTTGATGGGAATGTAGTTGGCGCCTTTGATAAATATTTTTTTGTTGTTTAGTTCAAAGTAAAAGGAAGTGCCCCATTGGTCTTTTTCCTGAATCAAGGCGATACTTCTAGGAGCGGTGGTAAACTTTTTAGTTGAAATACATTTTCCATCCTTGTACAGGCGGACTTCAATTTTTCTCAATGAGGATTGCGCTGAATGGCCGGTTGACCATTTTACATCAACGGGTAGTGTGAATGGAAATCTGTTTTTTTCTTGATCAATGGATTTGGACAAAAGCTCTATTTCACTTTGTGTAACATCAAAAACCTTAACCGTCAAATGTTGTCCTTTGGCCAAGGCAACACTTAAATTCAATTCCAAAGGGTCATTTTCTTTGTTTCCAAGTTTTATATAAGCCTCTTGAATATTATTCTCATCCTCAATTACGATATACGGATTTTGTCGTATTCCACAACCCGCTAATTTTGGCCCCCAGTCCCATCCAAATTCGTATTGCGGTTTTCGAGTAACAGCGCGTATGCTGTCACCGGGTATGGGGTAGGCAAGTTTTTTTAGTTTTTGCTCAGCAATTTTGTAAGGAGAGTAAAATACAAAGCGAAGCTGATTGTTGGCCTGTATACGGTCAGTGATGTCAATTTTCCAATGGATAAATGCGTTGTCGGTTCGGGTCAAGAATTGACCATTCCAATAGACATCACAATAAGTATCCATCTCTGGCAAATGCAAAAAAGCCCGCTGGCCTTTTTCAAGCGGTGCGCAAATGATATTGCTCGTGGTGTATTCCCAATCTTGATGACTAACCCATTGGGCTTTTTCTTCTCCCAATCCTAAAAGTGGATTTTGAAGAAGTCCATTTTTTTCAAGATCCAAAAAGACATTCCCTGGAACTTGTGCCGGAAATTTTATGGGATCGTTGGCCGCAGAAAATTCCCAGCTCAGCTGATTTAAAGGAAGTATTTTCTCTTGTGCAGTCATTGTAGAAATAATGATTTGAAGCAATAGGGAAAAGGCAAATGAGATCGACTTCATGTGTTTATCTGTTGTGCGATGCTTGTTGAGATTTTGGCTTGTTCTTTAAAAGAAAGAATTGAAAGATTCCTTTCCAATAGCCCAAGCCATAACTCATGTGAAGCAAGAAAAAAGCGAAGAATATTTTGAAAGCGAATTGAAAGCTCTTTTGAGTAGCAGCATACATGCCAATGGCGACATATGCAATGGCGCCACTTAACCAAATCCATTTGAAGGAGGGGACAAGAAACAGCAGTGCTATTGCAAATGCGAGATAGGCAACGAAAAGTGCAGGAATCATTTGTCGGATGGTAGTGATTTGTCCATGCAATACATTCACATACACTTTCCATAGGCCATATTGAAAGTACTGGCTGCTCACTTTTTTCCAACTGCTGCGAACATAGTAGGTGCATTTAATCTCGGGATCCAGATAAATTTTGTATCCTGCTTGAATGAAGCGATAGTTCAATTCATCATCTTGGTTACGCGACAACTCCTCATTGAACAATCCAATATTTTCCATGCATGCTCTTCTGTACATCCCAAATGCAACAGTATCTACAAAGCCTTTCTGTTGACCCGTTCTGAAGTGGGCATTGCCCACGCCAAATGAGGAACTCATTGCCCATCCAATCGTTTGTGCGGTATTGTCGTGATAATGGTTTTGAATCCATCCGCCAATACAATCAATATCTGAATGGGCGTTGATTCGTTCCACACATATGCTCAGATAATCAATGGGAAGCGCACTATGGGCGCCCAGTATCATCACCCATTCACCTTGTCCAGATTGAATCCCTTTGTTGAGGGAAATGGGGGTGCTTTTTAAATC
>CANHIV010000071.1 GCA_947460525.1 Flavobacteriales bacterium | reverse complement strand
TATGTATTTGATCCCATCACGCTACCCTTGCAAGCCTTTCAAAAGAATTAAGACCACTGGTACATGATAATCGATCCTGCAATGGCCACATTGAGGGATTCAGCATTTCCAGAAGATGGGATGGTGATATATTGTTGAACAAATTCTTTGGCCGCTTCGCGAATGCCATGCGACTCACTGCCTAAAATCATCACCAAAGGAAATTGCGGCAACTCCTGCTTTATTGAAGTCCCGTTCAAGTCCGCACCATAAATCTTACTTCCCTTACTTTGGGCTTCGGTCAGCCAAGTCCCCGCTTCATCCGAAATTACGTTTACTTTGAAAATACTCCCCATCGTACTTTGAATCACCTTGGGATTCCAAAGCTCAACGCAATCATTGGAGAGTACTACATTCTTCCATCCCAACCAATCCGCTGTGCGCAGAATGGTTCCCAAATTACCTGGATCTCTCACACCATCCAGATAGAGCACTTTATTAGAATTTTCTTCCAATGACATTTGTGGGATTTCCATAACGGCTAAAAAGTTAGATGGCGTTGACAACGATGATATTTGTGCCATCTCAAGCTCTGTAATCAGTTCCATATTGTCACTAGACAAGTTGGATTCTGTTGTAAAAGCGTACAAAACTTTCCATCCAGATTGCAAAGCCTCCTCCACCGATTTTTTGCCTTCAACAAAAAATGCATTTTCAACTCTTCGAAACTTGGCTTGATGGAGCGACTTAATTTTTTTAATGATTGCTTTACTGATTGGCATGGGATAGCGCTAAGATTTGTAACTTGCGCAAAGGTATATTTTAATCCGTTGACAAAAAGAATTAATAGCGTTTTGATGGTGGTCTTGTTCAGCATGCTGAGCTCTTGCACTATTTTCAACAAAATTCCACCCGGTAAATCCTACTTTAAAGACCATCGAATTGAACTTCATGGTGTAAATCCACTCGATATTACCAAAGAAGGTGAGATCAACAAATCCGAGTTGTTGTCCTTGGCAAAGGTGGAACCCAACAGAAAGCTCGTTTTCTTTCGATTGAACATGAGGATCCATACCTGGTTTGTCCCCAATGGAGCTTTAGCTCGGAGTATGGCGAGAGCTGAGGCCCGATGTGCGCGGAAAAATGAAAAAAAATCCAAGAAAGGCAAAGCGCTGACCACGTGCAATAGCTTCTGGGGATGGTTGGCCTATACGGTGGGGGAACCACCCGTTCTATTGGATTCATTGAAGATAGAAAAGAGTGCAGACCAGATGACTGCCTATTTAAAAAAGACCGGATATTTCAACGCCAAAGTGCGTCCGAACTACACATTTGGCATTAATCAACGCTGGGTAAAATGGAAAAAAAACGAGTGTACCGTTGTTTACCATGTTTACCCTGGGGAAGCCTCCTACATCGGCAAAATTGAGCACACCTCAGAAGATGTGAAAATGCAATCCTTGTTGGCTGGCTTCAAGCCGGAATCCGTTATCAAGTCCGGTGATAAATTCAATGTAAATACCTTGGATTTGGAACGCGATAAAATGACATCCTACTTCAATGACAATGGATACTTTGATTTCACCAAAGATTATATTATCATAGAAGCGGATAGCACGATTAACAGAAACAAAATCGATTTAAAATACATCATAAAACAACCGGTTGTTACCCAAGATGGCAAGGACAAGAAGATGAATCACCGTCAGTACTCCATTGATAATATCTATATCCATACCGATTATAACCCACTGTTTTTACCCACTGAAAAAGATGATACGCTACAATACGAAAATTTAAAAATTCACTTTCATCTAGAAAATCACATTAAACCAAAACTAATTGCCTACACCAATAGTCTAGAAAGAGGAAAGTTGTACAGCAAATCAAAATTGGATTTAACCTATAAACGTTTTGGACAATTGGGTGTAACCAAAAATGTTTACATCAGCTTAAGTCCAAAGAATTCACCCTTGGCCGATGGCACCTACCCATTGGACGCCCACATCAATTTGAATCCTGCGCCAAGACAAAGCTTGATGTATTTGCAAAAGCTCACCAACCGATCTGGCTATGCGGGTATTTTCGCCAATATGGCCTATCACCATCGCAATTTATTTGGTGGTGCAGAAAATCTAGATGTCCGGATTTTAACTGGATTTGAGGCCTCTCAATTGCTGGGATCCAATGGATCTTCATCGACTGAAGAAAACATTCAAAATAATTTCAAATTGAACACCTTCGAAGTAGGACCGCAGATCTCTATGACCCTGCCTCGTCTATTTCCTTTCTCTTATGGTGTTAGTGACAAAAGTAGTGAGCCATTAACCACTATTCAGGCGACATACAATTTTCAAACTCGACCTGACTACGAGCGCAACCTGACCCAAGTGAGTATCGACTGGTCCTTTATAGAGAATCCAGATAAACGGAGTAAGCTCAACATCGAGTGGGCTGAATTCTCAGTGATCAAAATAAACAAGAGTTCTTCGTTTGAGAATTACATTTCGAGTTTCAATGATCAATTTCTGGCCAACTCCTACCAAAACCATTTCATTGCCGCTTCTAAAATTGGGGTGACCATTAACACCCAGAAGAACAAATTCCAGCGTTTCTATTACTATTACAACGGTCTGTTGATTGAAGGCGCAGGAAACGCCTTGAGAGGAATCTACAACTGGATATCACCCGAAAGTCAAGATGAGAGTGGCAGTTATGAAATCAAAGAAATTCGATTTGCGCAATACTTGAAATCAGACCATGACTTGAGGCTGTACTTTTCCAAAGACACCAGAAATAGCGTTGTCTTTAGAGGGTTTGCTGGATGCGCCATCCCGCTAAAAAATTTATCGTCCATTCCCTTTGAAAAAAGTTACTTTGTAGGTGGTTCTAATGGTATTAGAGCGTGGCAAGCGCGAACACTGGGGGTTGGGAGCTACAGAGACACCATCAATGCTGTATCGTTCAACAACATCGGCGATATCAAACTTGAGTTCAATTTGGAATACCGTTTCAAAATCAATAAAAAAATACAACCCGCATTTTTCATAGATGCCGGAAACATTTGGTTGTTCAATGAAGATCCTTCTCGTCCGAATGCACAATTCAATCCTGATCGTTTTTACAAGGAAATTGCAGTTGGTGCTGGTGTTGGTTTAAGATTGGATTTCGATTTTTTCATCGTACGATTGGATGCCGGAATTCCATTGAAAGACCCTCAAAAAATAGAGGGTGAAAGATGGGCATGGCAACCTAAAAATGAATACAATGTCTTTGTTGCCAAATACTTCAACAACACTGAAGGCTATAAATTGAAATCTGTGGTGAATTTCGGGATTGGATTTCCCTTTTAAAGTGTACCCATTTTCTGGCGTTTCAAGAGATAGGTTTGCATCACATCTTGAAAACCATTGGCTATATTCACGTCCATCCAATCAATCTGCAATTGGTTGCATTTGAGTGACCATTCCGCTCGCCATTTGGCCCACTTCTGCTGATACTCCGCTTGAACAGTGGCAGGATTCACTTTGATCTCTTGCAGCGTTTCAGGGTCTATAAAAGTATAAGGTCTATTCTCAAGGTTGAGCATCTCTTCTGATTCACTTTCTACAACATGAAAAATCACCACTTCGTGTTTATTAAATCGCAGATGCTGCAAGGCCGCATAAACGCCTTCCCTATCCCCGCCAAAATCTAGCATGTCAGAGAAAATTACTACCAAAGATCTGCGGGGCATTTCCTCCGCCATTTGGTGCAACACCTCAGTCATCTTGGTTTTCACAGGAGTTAACTTATCCACTTTGGGCTCCAACAACTCTTCCAACTTACTGTACATGCGTTCCAAATGCGCTGGAGAACCGGAGGCCTTGGATTGAAAGAGCAAATGATCATCGAACAAAGAAAGTCCTATTGCATCACGTTGTCTTTTAAACAACTCAAACAATATTGCCGTGGAAAAAACAGAGAATTTCAATTTGGTATTTCCTTCCTTGTTTTCAGGAAACAACATGGAGGCAGAGACATCCAATAAAACATGGCACCTCAAGTTGGTTTCCTCTTCATATCGTTTGAGAAACATCTTGTCCGTCCTGGCCAATAACTTCCAATCCAAATGCTTTAAACTATCTCCCGTATTGTACAATCTATGTTCAGCAAACTCAACAGAAAAACCATGGAACGGACTCTTGTGCAGACCTGTAATAAAGCCTTCAACAGCTTGCTTCGCCATCCATTCTAATCCAGAAAGTGGTTCAGAAAGGTTTCTATCGATGTTTATGGGCATGTTCTAATGATTCAACCAAAGATAACTTAACATGGGGTAACAAAAACTTCATACACAGAAAAAATTCACTCATTTCTCTGCATTTAATTTTACAAAAAAAACAATGCATTCTAAGTGGAAAATCGAGTTTCGCGTTTGTAATGAAATACAAATGATTTACACGCAAGTGCGTGAATTGAAACGAACAAAAAATCAAGAATATCTTGAAATAGAAAATGGCCACATTGTCGCTTTGCAGGACATTGTAGCCATCAATGGAATCAGCTTGTAATTAAGCGTTGTATTTCATTTGGCGAAGCGACATCGCCATTTTATGTTTTAACTCTTTTCGATTGAAAATATAGTCCAAGAAGCCATGCTCTAGGACAAACTCAGAACTTTGGAAACCCTCTGGCAAATCTTTGCCGATGGTTTCTTTGACCACACGAGGACCTGCAAATCCAATCAAAGCCTTGGGCTCTGCGATATTGATGTCCCCTAGCATTGCGAAAGATGCAGTAACACCACCCGTAGTTGGATCGGTTAAAATAGAGACATAAGGCAATTTGGCCTCAGCCAATTGCGTCAATTTTGCGCTGGTCTTGGCCATTTGCATCAAAGAAAAGCCAGCCTCCATCATTCTTGCACCACCACTTTTGGAAATGCAAATAAACGGGCAATTCTCAGCAATTGCCTTGTCTACCCCACGAGCAAATTTTTCACCAACGACAGACCCCATTGAGCCGCCGATGAATCCAAAATCCATGCATGCGACCACTGCATTCTCCCCTTCTATTTTACCAAAACCTACACGCAATGCATCCTTCAGTCCTGATTTATTGATTGTGGTTTTAATACGATCCTTGTATGCTTTTGTATCTGTAAAGTCCAATGGATCTCCACTAATTAAGTGAGAGGCCACCTCAGAGAATTCATTCTCATCAAAAAGAATAGAGAAATAATTGAGTGATGTGATTTTCTCGTGATAGTCACATTTATCGCACAACCAATCATTTTCTGCATGTTGATCGCTTGTCATGACGTGCTTGCACTCTGGGCATTGGTACCACAAGCCCTCCGGAATTTCCTTCTTCTCTTGACTTTGGGTAGTAATCCCTTTTTTCATTCTCTTAAACCAACTCATAGCTCGTTATTTTTCAATGTTCAAATGTAATACAGGAAGTTGAATTTACGCGGTAAACATGGCTTCCTAAAAAAAGAAAAGGACCCAATGGGTCCTTTTCCTAAAAGAATCAATATTATTTAGATTGGAAGTTTCTGAACTCCAAATCTGTTTTTGCTTTTTCAGCCAATTTACCATCCTTTTCGATGGCCTTAGCCAAACTCTCTTTCACACCATTTGCATCATTCAAACGTGCAGAAACAATAGCACGAAGATAATGTCCCATTGCGCTGTTGTTGTCATTGTTACAAGCATCTAAATCCGCTTTAGCTCCTGAAAAATCTTTGTTCAAGCATTTTGCCAAAGCTGAGTTGAATGATTTGTAATTGCCCATTGTATTGATTGCTGAACCATAATTACCAGCCATGATGTAAGCTGCACCCATGTTGTACTTGGCTTCAGCAGAACCGCTTTCGCTGAACAAAGCAGATGCTTTCTTCATCTCTCCCATAGCGCGCATTGCAACACCATTGTTACAAGCAGTCTCAGCGTTTTGACTCATTCCATAAGCTTTACCAAATTCTGTTTTTGCTTCAGTCATGCGACCTTGGTTGTAATAAACTACACCCAAGTTGTTTGTAGCACGGTAATCCGCATCTGGACGAGCACTAGCTTCTTTGTATAGGGCTACCTGAGTATTCAAATCTGTAACCAAACTTCCAGCACGCATCAATTCTTCGTACTTCAAAGAACTTGGTGTAGATGCCATTGATTTCAATTCTTGATCAGAGTATCCTTCTAAAACATAATTCACACGGAAGATAGAACGACGCAATCCAGGAAAGATGTTCTTTTCTACCTCTTGGTAGGTTTTA
>CANHIV010000070.1 GCA_947460525.1 Flavobacteriales bacterium | reverse complement strand
CTTTTGAACGCATTGAGCAAAGCGCAAAAAATGAGCGATCAATATGTGACCGTTGAGCACTTGCTACTATCCTTGATCGAGAATTCTGACGCTACTGCGCAAATTTTAAAAGATCAAGGAGTATCTCAAAAAGCGTTGATGCAAGTGATCAATGAAATGCGAAAAGGAGAAAAAGTTACTTCATCTTCTCAAGAGGAAAGCTATCAAAGTCTTAACAAATTTGCTAAGAATTTAAATGCCTTGGCCAGAGATGGAAAATTAGATCCTGTCATTGGAAGAGATGAAGAAATAAGAAGAGTCGTTCAGATTCTATCTCGCAGAACCAAAAACAATCCATTGCTCATTGGAGAGCCCGGAGTAGGAAAAACAGCCATCGCAGAAGGAATAGCACATCGAATAATCAATGGTGATGTACCAGAGAATCTTCTTGATAAGACGATATTCAGTTTGGATATGGGCGCCTTGGTGGCTGGTGCGAAATACAAAGGAGAATTTGAGGAACGTTTAAAAGCGGTTGTCAAAGAAGTCCAAAGCAGTGAGGGCAATATTATTCTGTTCATTGATGAGATACACACTTTGGTTGGTGCAGGTGGCGGTGATGGCGCCATGGATGCGGCCAATATTCTTAAGCCTGCATTGGCGCGAGGAGAATTGCGCAGCATTGGAGCAACAACATTAAATGAATACCAAAAATACTTTGAGAAAGACAAAGCATTGGAGCGTCGCTTTCAAAAAGTAATGGTAGACGAGCCTGATCGCGAGGATGCCATTGCTATTCTCAGAGGATTGAAAGAGAAATACGAGAATCACCACAAAGTTCAAATCAAAGATGATGCGATCATTGCCGCGGTGGAACTTTCACAACGTTACATTACGGATAGATTCCTACCTGACAAGGCGATTGACTTGATCGACGAAGCCGCATCGCTAATTCGAATGGAGATGAACTCAAAACCCGTTGAGCTAGATCAAATCGAAAGAGAGATCATGCAATTGGAAATTGAGCGCGAGGCAATCAAAAGAGAAAACAACACCGTTCGATTAAATGAGATTGAAAAAGAATTGGCCAACCTTCAAGAAAATCGACAAAACCTCCATGTGAAATGGAAATCCGAGAAAGATGTTGTCGAGGAAATTCAACAAGGAAAAACCCAGATCGAAAGTCTTAAAAATCAAGCTGATCAAGCCGAAAGAGAAGGCAACTATGGATTGGTTGCAGAGATCAGATATGGCAAAATCAAAGAAACGGAAGAACAAATAGAATCGGCCAAAGCAAAATTGTTGGAGCTACAGATCAATGGAAAAATGGTCAAAGAAGAAGTAGATCCCGATGAAATTGCAGCGGTTGTGTCCAAATGGACTGGTATTCCTGTTGCACGAATGATCGAAAGTGAGCGAGAAAAACTCCTTCATCTAGAGGATGAACTGAAAAAGCGCGTCATCGGTCAGGAAGAAGCGATTGAAGCCATTAGCGATGCAGTTCGCCGCAGCAGAGCGGGATTAAGTGACGAACGTAAACCCATTGGATCTTTCATTTTTCTTGGGACTACAGGGGTTGGAAAAACAGAAGTAGCCAAAGCCTTGTCCGAGTTGTTGTTCAACGATGAGAATGCGATGACCCGAATTGACATGAGTGAATACCAGGAGAAGCACTCCGTAAGTAGATTGGTAGGAGCGCCTCCCGGATATGTGGGATATGACGAAGGTGGACAATTGACTGAGGCTGTTCGAAGAAAGCCTTATTCCGTTATCCTGCTGGATGAAATAGAAAAGGCACACCCTGATGTTTTTAATATTTTACTGCAAGTGTTGGATGATGGTCGTTTGACCGATAACAAAGGACGAATGGTCAATTTTAAAAATACCATCATCATCATGACGAGCAACATGGGAGCAAGTATCATACAGGACAACTATGACAACATGAAGCCCGGCAAAGAGGATGTAGTATTTGAAAAGACAAAGCAAGAAGTGCTGCAAGTATTGAGACAAACCTTACGTCCGGAGTTTTACAATCGTGTGGATGAGATCATCATGTTCACACCACTGGATAGAAAACATCTCGAAGGAATCGTTAAAATACAATTGCAACATCTATTGGATAAACTTAAGCTACAACAAATAGAACTTAAGCTTACCCAAGATGCCATACAGTTCATCATTGATCGAGGATACGATCCAGCGATGGGGGCACGCCCGGTAAAACGCGTCATACAAAAAGAGGTTCTGAATGCACTTTCAAAAGCTATTCTTAGCAATGCAGTGAAGAAAGAAGAGCCCATTGTCATGGACGTATTTGATGGACAAGTGGTGTTTAGAAGTCCTATTGAAAATGAAAAGTTGGTTGATTTTGCTTAATCAAAAAAACTACTCTTAAATTAAAAGGTCCTGAAATCAGGACCTTTTTTCATTATAAACAAAAACTATGCGTTATAAAATTAATCAATTTTAAAAATAGTCATTTCCGCTTAATTTTGTGGCAAATATCATCATATGAAAAAAGCACTTCTAAGTATTGGCTTGCTTGCGACAACTGCAATTTTTGCGCAACATGACATGGACAAAAAAGAGGGCGCATCCTGCCCTTTTCATCAGGGTCCAAAAACTGGACAAACAGGAACAGGAATTCAAGATTGGTGGCCCAACCGACTGGATCTTGGAATTCTTAGACAAAATTCCTCAATGTCCAATCCCATGAGTCCTGACTTCAACTACGTCACAGCGTTTAACTCACTTGACTATGTGGCCATTAAAAAGGATATTCAAACTTTGTTGACACAATCACAAGATTGGTGGCCTGCAGATTTTGGCAATTACGGCCCCCTATTTATCCGAATGGCTTGGCACAGTGCAGGAACTTACCGCACAGGTGATGGCCGTGGAGGCACACGCTCTGGTATGGAAAGATTTGCCCCACAGAACAGTTGGCCTGACAATACCAACTTGGACAAAGCCAGAAGATTGCTTTGGCCCATCAAACAGAAATATGGCAATAAAATCTCTTGGGCGGATTTGATGATTCTTGCTGGAAACGTATCTATGGAGTCAATGGGATTCCCGATTTATGGATTTGGCGGTGGTCGTGAAGATGTTTGGGAACCCGAGCAAAACGTTTATTGGGGATCTGAAACAAAATGGTTGGATGACAAGCGTTACACTGAGGATCGAAAGTTAGAAAATCCTTTGGCTGCGGTTCAAATGGGTTTGATCTATGTCAATCCAGAAGGGCCGAATGGCAACCCTGATCCCATCGCGGCCGCCAAAGACATTCGCGAAACATTTGGAAGAATGGGAATGAACGATGAAGAAACAGTAGCCTTAATCGCGGGTGGTCATAGCTTTGGAAAAACACATGGCGCTGGACCTGCATCCAATGTTGGACCCGAGCCTGAAGCGGCGCCCATTGAAGAGCAAGGTCTTGGTTGGACAAGTCAATACAAAAGTGGAAAAGGCAAAGATGCCATTACTTCAGGATTGGAAGTTACATGGACCACAACTCCGACTCAGTGGGGGCATAGTTATTTCCAAATTCTATTCAACAATGAATGGGAATTGACCACTAGTCCAGCTGGTGCAAAACAATGGGTGGCCAAGAACCCCAACGTTTTGGTTCCTGATGCATTTGATCCGAATAAGAAAATTGCCCCTTCGATGTTGACAACAGATCTATCCATGCGATATGACCCCGCTTACGAAAAAATCTCACGTCGCTTTTTGGAACACCCCGAAGAATTTACCGCTGCTTTTGCAAAGGCATGGTTCAAGTTAACACACAGAGACATGGGACCGAAGTCCACTTATTTGGGACCAGAGGTACCCAAAGATGATTTGATTTGGCAAGATCCCATTCCAACATGCAATCACATTTTGATTGGAGATAACGATATTCAATCACTCAAACAAGAAATACTTTCAAGTGGATTGAGCATCAATGAAATGGTTGAAGTTGCTTGGGCATCAGCATCTACCTATCGTCATTCAGACAGAAGAGGTGGTGCTAATGGGGCAAGAATAGGACTGGCTCCACAGAAAAATTGGGAGGTAAACAATCCCAAACAAGTGGAAAAGGTTTGGAAGGCTCTCGAGAAAATTCAGAAGAAATTCAACGCCTCTGCACAACAAGGAAAGAAGGTTTCCATGGCTGATCTGATTGTTCTAGCTGGAAATGCCGCTGTTGAAAGCGCAGCGAAAAATGCTGGAATCGAAATTAAAATCCCATTTCGTCCAGGAAGAATGGACGCAACACAAGAGCAAACTGACGTTCAATCATTTGGTGTGCTCGAGCCGATGGCAGACGGATTTAGAAATTACACCAAAACACAATACACCATTCCAACAGAACAACTGTTGATTGACAAAGCGCAACTGCTTAGATTAACTGCACCTGAAATGACCGTGCTAATTGGCGGCATGCGCGTTCTTGGTGCAAATTATAACGACAACAAGCATGGTATACTTACGGAAAATGTAGGTAAACTAAACAATGACTTCTTCGTGAATCTATTGGACATGAATACTACTTGGAAACCGATAGACGAATCAAAAGAGTTGTTTGAAGGTCTTGATTCAAAAACCGGAAATTTGAAATGGACTGCGTCACGCGTCGATTTGATTTTCGGTTCTCATTCTGAATTGCGCGCACTTTCTGAGGTATATGCTAGTGCAGACGCGAAAGAAAAATTTGTTCGTGATTTTGCTCAAGCTTGGAACAAAGTCATGGAATTGGATCGATTTGATTTGCAGAATAAAAAGTAAATGATCCAATCGTAAAACAAAAAAGGAGGCAAATGCCTCCTTTTTTTTATAGAAAAAATCAATTACTCAACAATCAATTTTTGAGTGGTTGAATGTCCATTGTGTTTCACCTGAACAAAGTAAATACCAGCATTCCAATCTTGGATATTCATTTGATTGCTGCGGGATGCATTGCTTTCAGAATATACCAAACGACCATTTCCATCCATCACATTGATAGAAGCACCTGCAGGAACAAAAAATTGAACCCTATCATTGGCGGGATTTGGAAAAACAGACCACTTCATTTCTGCAGCATTCTCATTTACTGCAACACCAGTATAGTCAGACACTTCCACATCGTCGATATAAAACAAACCTTGTCCTTGCGCCATATCTGTTCCAAAGAAATCAAATCCAGCTAGCTGATTGATACCCTGGGTTCCGTCAGCGTTGTTTAACGACCATTTTGAAGCAGCGATTAGGTTGTTGTCCATTTTCACCCAAATACTATCCATGTCCAAATCAATGATGATTTTTATTGCAAACCATTGATCGATTGGATTGCTAATAGGGCTAGTTGTGGTAGCCGATCCGATGACCACGGAAGAGGCTCCTGCCCCATCGAAAAACATATCCATTCCCCACTCATAGGTGGTAGAAGATGCAGACCAAGAGTGTAGCCCATTAAAATAAGCACCTGTACTTCCTGTTGGAATCAACATGTTAAAGCTCGTAACATATTTTCCAGTTGTAAATGGCCCGATGGGCAATACCAAATCAACCGTTTGTCCATTGATCTCAGCACTATTTGCAGCTGAAGAAGCATAAATGGAGGTAACAGTTGCATCCGAAGGCGTTGCAGACCAAAAGCTCCAAAGATTATTAGAGGCCACTACTCCGTTTCCTTCTGTATAAGAATCAAAGTTGTCGGAGAAAATGGTTGTTTGGGCTGTAAGACCTGATGCAATAGCCAACGCCATTGCGAAAGAGTAAATTTTTTTCATAGGTTAAGGTTTTGTTGAACACGAATATAGAAAAACATTTGAGGAGATGGAAATACAATGTAACAATAACACATTCTGAATTACTTTCGCTAAAAAGCAAACGCCTTGATCGACAAAGAAATTTATCTTCCCAATATTGACCCCATTGAATTTTTTGGGCCCAACAATATCAAATTCAAACTCATTTGTTCCAAATTCCCGAAATGTAAAATTGTATCCAGGGGCAACTTCATCAAAGTTCAAGGAAGTCCGAACGACGTTTCGCAATTGGATGACTTAATGACCTTGCTTTTTTTGCACATCGAGAAATATCACAATCTGACCATGCAACATTTGGAATTAATTTTGGCTGGTGATAAAGAAGTGGCTCCAAAAGAGGGACGTGATGAAGTATTGGTATACGGTCCCGGAGGGAATCGTGTTGTAGCGAAAACGCCGAATCAACACAAAATTGTCAGTGCTTGTGATCAGAATGATATGCTATTTGCCATAGGACCTGCGGG
>CANHIV010000069.1 GCA_947460525.1 Flavobacteriales bacterium | reverse complement strand
TGAGTCGTCTCAAGTTCGATTAACCTTGAGCACCTTTACTACCAAAGAGTCCGAGCATTTTGACATCTTGGGCGCTTATCGATTGGATGAGCTCGATCGAGATTTGGGTTCTGATCAATTTGCTGAAGTACTTCGCAATCGTGGAGTTGGGGCCTTTTTAAACCATGGTCGAAATGATCTTTCCGCACAAGTTTACCAAGCCACTTTAAAAGGATTTAAAGAATGGGAAAAGTCGCGACATGTACTCAACTGGGGAATGGATGTTTCTCATGAGCAAATCATAGACGTCCTCAGTGAGTGGACTTTTATCGATAGCGCTGGATATGCCGCCAATCGCCCAAATGACAGCCTCAATTACCAAAACCCCAATGGCCAACCCCAGCAACAGATTTATTTCCAAGATCGGGTTAAAGCAAGGAACAATGTTTCCTCTCAACGCTACAGTGCCTTTGTTCAAGACAGCTGGAGACATACCACTGCTGCAGGTCATGAATGGGCGGTTACAGCAGGATTAAGAGGCAACCATTGGAGTTTTTCAGATCAGACCGTTGTGGGACCTCGTGTGAATTTTGCCTATACCCCTACTTGGATTGGCACAAGAAAAAACATGGATGGCACAAGGGATTCCGTGCGCAAAGACATCGTCCTTACCGCGGCTTGGGGATATTACTACCAGCCCCCTTTCTACCGAGAAATGCGCGGCTTCAATGGCTATGTGAATCCAGAAATCAGAGCGCAGCAAAGCATTCACTATATCATTGGTGCCAACTATGTTTTCCGAGCTTGGAACCGACCCTTCAAATTTGTGGGCGAAGCGTACTACAAGGATTTTAAGAACCTCATTCCTTACGAAATTGAAAACGTGCGCCAACGTTACTTTGCCACCAACAACGCCAAAGGATACGCCTATGGCGCTGATGCAATGGTCAATGGTGAATTTATTGAAGGCGTTCAATCATGGGTGAGAGCGTCCTATTTGAAGACAGAAGAGGACATCTTGGATGATTTTTACTACTTGTATCTGAATCAATCCGGCGACACCATTCAACCCGGATTTACCATTGATGATGTAGCGGTGGACAGTATATACAAACAACCTGGCTACATTCCTAGACCCACTGATCAGCGTTTAAGTTTCTCCATGTTGTTCATGGACGAAATGCCGCGCAATCCCAAGTACAAAGCCACCATCAACATGTACTTTGCGACGGGTGTTCCTTATGGTCCACCCAGTCGAGAAAGGTATTTGGATGTTTTAAGATCAAGGGCTTATTTCAGAACTGATGTAGGATTCTCCAGGGACATGTTTACTGAAAAAAGAAAAGATGGCAAGGTCCGTTTCTTTAAATCCGGAACCATTGCCATCGAAGTATTCAATTTATTGGGTGTCAACAATGTCATCAATCACCAATGGATAGAAGACGTGAATGGTCGACTGTACGGCATTCCAACCTACTTAACAGGTAGAAGAATTAACCTCCGTTGGTCCATGAGTTTCTAATTACTGAACCTCAACTTCACGCATCCAAAAATTCTCATATCCATTTACATCCAAAGCCCTTACTTCAACATCATACAAGCCCACTGCAGGAAAAGTAATGTCTACATTTCCTGAATAAAATTCAGTCAAATCTCCCGCATCCAAAGCTTGAGAAAAGACAAGCTCCCCTGCTTCTGTTGTTGCCTGCAAAAACAACGAGTCAATTCCAGAAGCATCCATCACATAGGCGTTCAATGTAAAAGTTGGATTACTGATTGGCAATAAAATGGGATTATCCGCGGAAGCTGGAGTGGTCACCACGGAGATAACGGGAAGTTCCGCATTGATAACCTGTAAGTTCACCACTTTCTCTACCGCTTCGTTTCCTGAAGCATCGATGGCCATCACCTCCAAATGCCATTCGCCCGCGATGTCCAATGGCACGGTCAAATTCAAATCTGCCGTTGCATGTTGACCCGCTATATCAATAATTTTTGAATAGGACCATGAGCCAACATTGGGTTGTCCGACGGCACCACTTCCCGATCCATGTGTATGCCCATCATCCGCTGCGTGAACATTGACCTTTACCTGTTTTAGATTTTCATTGTCATGTAGGTCCAAAACAACCTGCATGATCTCACCCGCCAGAATGGTATGCGAATCTGACTCCATTCCATCAACTGTAACACTTTTAATTTCAGGTGCTGTTGTATCCGCATCCGGACGACAAGAATACACCAATCCAGAACCTGCGAGGAGCATTAACCTCCCCCACTTTTTTGCATTTTTCATTCTTTATAAATTTATTTTTTTAGTTTCATTTTTGACGATCATTCCATCTAATTTCCATTCCTAACTGAACCCATCTTCCTTGCTCCGGCAATTGCAAAGCGCGATAGTTGCTCAGGTTATTGAGATACTTGGTATTGGTCAAGTTCCTGGCATTCAAACTCCAAAAACAGGACCATTTCTCATTGGGACTTTGGTACTCAACCGACACGCCACCATGAATCAAAGCATAATCATGCGTAATCTTTTCATTTCGATCCACTCTATTTTGGGCCGCCACATACCGCACTTGAAATTGACAATTCCACTCCCAATTTTCCGACCATTTGCCTTGGTAGGTGCTTCCCCATTTGACTTGAAAAGGGGGCGTAAAAGGCAACGGCAAAGTTGTGCTCACATTGTAATTGGCGATGTACTCGACACTGCAATCCGTGTGCAATTGTGGGAGCAAATGCATGTCCAGGCTGCACTCTCCACCACCCATTATTACCGGGTGTTGAACATAAGCGTATACTTGCCCGCCATCGGGTAAAATAGAAAACTCCGCTTGAGGAGACAAGTAAATGTAACTGCTGTAATATTGTACAAAAGGACTGCATTTCAGCACCCAATCTTCACTTGTTCTGATGGCCATCCCATCCCATTGCCAGCCTTTTTCCGCTGATAACTGAGCATCCCCCATTTCATGGCGATAAGTCCCATGATGCACACCGTTGATAAAAAGCTCCGATGCCTGCGGCACTCTAAAAGTCCTGCCCAGATGCCACTTCCAATGCCATTGATTGGATGTAGAAATGCTTTGCCCCAAAGAACCTGAAAATCCTTGAAAAGCTTTATTGGTTGGCCGCACAGGCTCCCACTGGTAATCTTCGTTGTTCAACTGAATCGTTCTAACAAATCCGGGCGTTTTGTAATGAAAATAGTCCCATCTCAATCCACCATTCCACTGACCTTTATTTTGTTTCGTAGGACAACTCCAAAGACTCCACGCTCCTACTGTCTCTTTTTTGTATTTTGGAATCAAGAATTCAAATCCATCGCGCGTATTTCGCTGCTGCTGAGCAGATGCGCCCCATTCAACATTGGCCCTGCGCAACTGCAAATTTTTCCAAGCATATCGCAACTGAATATCTCTTAATCTTAACATTAACGCTGCACGGGATGCGGTTTCCAAAACAAATGCCCCTTGATGAGGGACACTCATTTCTTGCCGTTTGTTGTCCTGAATTGCACCTTCCAATTCATGAATACCCGAACCCAATTTCCAGGTGGCTTGCCCCATCCATTTCTGGTGCTCAACATGCGCCATTGGCCAACCTATATTACCGGCATCTCCATCAGAAGAAACAGAAGCCAAAGTTGGAATACCCACAAAACCGGGAAACAATCCACTATTTTGATTGAACCAACGGTATTGAAACAATAGATGCTGCAATGCTCGCTGGCCATTCACCATTTCCCATAATCCCAATAGGGCTTGTTCATTGGTGGCGGTGTTGTTGAGCACTCCATCTTTCAATGGCAATGTTCTATTCAAATAGGTAAATGCATTGGCTGGTAAACGATAATCACTGGATTTTTTGTTGCTCGAAGAAATCATCAACCGTGAAATAGATCCACTTTTCGACCCTTTCCATTTCTTCTGAAACGATGCAAAAACACCTCGCTCCTGATTGTTATTGCTTCCTTGCAAGGCCAGACGAAGCTCCTGCTTCCCGGTGCTCCATTTGGGTGCCAGTATTCGGATAGCACCTCCAATGGCATCGCCGCCATACATCAATCCCGCAGCGCCCTTGATCACCTCGACACCTTCAATGGTAAACATATCCATTTCCAACCCATGATCACTTCCCCACTGTTGACCCTCTTGTTTGATGTTGCGCTCTACCACCACAATGCGTTGCCCTGACATGCCCCTGATCACAGGGCGTGCAATACCGACGCCTGTACTTTGGGCACTTACCCCTGGCAAATAAGACAAAGTCTGAGCAAAGTTTAATGCACGATTTGCCCGCCAATCCACTTGACCCACGTGCACGATATCTAAACTCGATTTTCGATCCGTAATCCCTATCCAACCTTCTGATATGATCAGATGCTCCAGGGGATGAAGGGAATCTGACTCCAATACCTTCAAGGTGTCAGTAGTCTGTGCCAATAGCTGCCCCCACCAAATGGTGCAGCAAAGGCCCAATATTTTTTTCATAAAACGCTATTTTGATTGAACTAACCTATTGAAATCGGTTATACCATGGGGGGACCACGGCCATCAAAAGAGAAAATAGGAGAAACCACTTCACCGGCAAGTACCTCCGATGTGTGATCAATATTTAGTTGCAATGAAATGAGGGGAACCTGAAAAATCAGACCTGACTCGACAGGTGCAAATTGCCAATCACACAAAGAACATTCCTCATGTTCCGCTTCCCCTTCATCATGGTGTTCAAACAATCGATGAGAAGACTGATAGGCCATCAGGGATAGGACGAACAGGGCCATTGTAAAGCCCATAAACGATAGCCGTTCCATCCTGATTTTCATAAGACAAAAGTAGAAAATTATTTTGCTTTCATTCTTATCTTCGCCAAAAATACATTGTATGCAATTTGACGTTATCGTATTAGGAAGCGGACCTGGAGGTTATGTTACCGCCATTCGTGCTAGCCAATTGGGATTAAAAACTGCCGTTATCGAGCGTGAAGCTTTGGGTGGCATTTGTTTGAACTGGGGTTGTATTCCCACGAAAGCACTTTTGAAGAGTGCCAACGTTTTTGAATACATCCAACATGCAAACGATTATGGAATTCATGTTAGCGATGCCAAACATGATTTTGGCGCAGTGGTAAAAAGAAGTCGTGGCGTTGCAGAAGGCATGAGCAAAGGTGTTCAATTCTTGATGAAGAAAAACAAGATTGAGGTGATCATGGGCACAGGCAAAGTGATGCCCGGAAAGAAAGTCCAAGTAACCGATGCAGATGGAAAGGTTTCAGAAATTTCAGCCAATAACATCATCATTGCCACCGGTGGACGTTCAAGAGAATTGCCCAACTTGAAACAAGATGGTAAGAAAATCATAGGTTACCGTGAAGCAATGACCTTGGCAGAGCAACCCAAAAGCATGGTCATCGTTGGAAGCGGTGCCATCGGCGTTGAATTTGCCTATTTCTACAATACCATGGGAACCAAGGTGACCATCGTTGAGTACATGCCCAATATTGTTCCCGTTGAAGATGAAGATGTATCCAAGGCTTTGGCCAAAACTTTCAAGTCGAAAGGAATTGACATATTGAACAACGCTGAGGTAACTGGTGTGGATACTGCAGGAAAAGGTTGTAAAGTGAAAGTTAAAACAGCAGATGGTGAGCAAATCATCGAAGCTGATATCGTTTTAAGTGCTGTAGGTGTTGTTGCCAACATAGAGAATATCGGTTTGGAGCAAGTGGGTATTGTTACCGACAAAGGAAAAATTGTCGTGGACAAATATTACCAAACCAACATGCCTGGTTATTACGCCATTGGAGATTGCGTCCCAGGTCA
Organism: Flavobacteriales bacterium; assembly: GCA_947460525.1. Classification (GTDB taxonomy): domain Bacteria; phylum Bacteroidota; class Bacteroidia; order Flavobacteriales_D; family Sanyastnellaceae; genus CAMCTV01. The sequence continues at coordinate 437 of CANHIV010000069.1, read as the reverse complement.
ATCCTTGGCGCACGTTGCTTCTGCGGAAGGTATTATCTGTGTAGAGAAAATCGCAGGCCATCATCCACATGCATTGGATTACAACAACATCCCAGGATGTACCTATTGTAGCCCAGAGATTGCAAGTGTTGGCTATACTGAAAAAGCTGCAAAAGCTGCAGGTTTCGAATTGAAAATTGGAAAATTCCCTTTCAGCGCATCAGGAAAAGCGAGTGCCGGTGGAACCAAAGATGGTTTTGTAAAATTGATCTTTGATGCCAAATACGGTGAACTTTTGGGCGCGCATTTGATTGGTGCCAATGTTACTGAAATGATTGCAGAGTGTGTTGCCTTGCGCAAACTAGAAACTACTGGAGAAGAATTAATCAAAACTGTTCATCCTCACCCTACCATGAGTGAGGCCATCATGGAAGCTGCTGCTGCTGCTTATGGTGAAG
>CANHIV010000068.1 GCA_947460525.1 Flavobacteriales bacterium | reverse complement strand
GTTCAGAAATTGAAGAAGAAGTTTACTCCAGCAAAAATGAACGGTAATTCTGTTCGCTATCGAATGAGGATACCTATTAAGTTTACGTTGAACTAAAATAAAAAAGGGAGTGAAAACTCCCTTTTGTTTTCTAAATCATTAGCGCATTCGTTTTCCCGTTGTATCTTAGCGCCGCATGTCATTCCCGAAATTATCAATCGTTCAAATATTGTCCCTTTTTACCATATTGGTGATGGTAGTGACGTCGGTATTGGTTTTTTCAAGTGAGCTATTTGAAGTGGCGTTACCCGGGTGGAGACGATATGCATTTGGTACAATCATCGGTTTGTACGCAGTGGTGCGGTCAAGACGAATAATCAAACAACTGAAATCATGAGAAATGCAATTGTAATTGTATTGTTACTATCGGGATTGGCCTGCGGCAATTACGATCGTTCTGGAGAGTCTATTTCTTCAGGAACGTTAAAGCTAGGTGTGGACATTTCCTACAGCATGATGATGGAATCCGAAATTGATGTTTTTCAAGAGTTCTATTCAGATGCCAAAGTCAACGCGCAATACTTGCCAGAAACTGAAGTGATACAATTGTTGTTGAAGGATAGCATTCAAGGAGCTATTATCAATCGCAAGTTGACTGATGAGGAATTGAAGATGTTTGAATCCAAGAAGCGTTTTCCTGAAATGGTTCGTATTGCGATTGATGGTGTTGCCTTTATTGTGCACCCTGCAAGTTTGGACACGGCGTTGACTACTGATCAAATCAAATCGATCATGTCCGGAAAAGTAAAATCTTGGAAGGAAGTGGGTGGAAAAACGAAAGGGGATATTCGCGTTGTAATTGATAACAAAGCTTCATGCAATGCTCGTTTTGTTCGTGAGGAGTTTTTGCAAAATGCGCCCATTCCTGAGAACTTTTTTGCTACTGAAAAAAATGAGGATGTTATAGCGTATGTGGCTTCACATCCAGAGGCTATTGGTGTCATCAGTGTTTCATGGTTGAGTGATAGAGAAGATGCTACAGCCAAGGCCATCCGAGGAAAAGTGAAACCGATTGGTGTTATAAATGACAAAAATAAATACCAGGCCAAAATGCCGAGAGGCCCATACCAAGCGTATATTTATGATCAGTCTTATCCCTACAGAAGAGATGTTTATGCCATTCGCACAGGATTGAAAGAAACGGTTGGCACGGGCTTTGTCTCTTTCCTCGCAGGAGAGAAGGGGCAATTGATTATTCACAAAATGGGTATGGTTGCGGCCAAGTCTCCAGTAAGAACTATTAAAATCAAACAATAAGAGTTATGAATCAAGTTGTAAGAACCATCACATTCACAGTAGTTGCGTTATGCATGGTGTTGATGGGCAATGCGCAAGTGACATTGCAAAGTGCAGGACAGAAGAAAAGAAATGAGCAGTTTGGAAAGGCTGCAGCTGATTATCAGGCCCTCATTGGTTTTGCCAATGGTGCAATGGCACGTCAGGAGCCCGGAGCGGCATTGACTTTATCTACTGCTTATTATGAATTGGGTGACAATTACATGGAGTGGGCATTGACAGAAATGGACAATATCGCTTTCATGAATGAGAAAGTAGACAGTGCCAATATCTATTTTGAGAAAGGAATCCGCATCATGGATGTAAATCCATTGAATCACATCGGAGCGGGTCGTGTGAAAGGTTTGAAGAAGGATCATGCGGGTATGGATACTAAATTGACTTATGCAACGGAGAAAATTGCAGAGGGAAAGAAGAACAAGCAAATGAAAGACATGTTGCAGGATGCCATGTTGGAATTGGCAGCTGTTTATTCTGCTTATGGTACCAAAGAAGATTTACCAAAAGCATTGGTTCAATTGCAAGAGGTGGAGAAGAAAAACCCTAAGAATCGTGATTTGTATGTGGTTTGGGGAGATTATGAAGAGGCGGCACGTCAGTTTGCATCTGGTATTGAAGCCAGCAATTTGAGTAAAGCGATTGCTTTTTACAACAAAGCCATTGGCGTTGATCCTTTGAATTCAGACGCGGTTTTGAGAAAAGGTAAGTTGTACAAGCAAGTTGAGAACTGGGATCAAGCTTTGGAGTTTTATAACGAGGCGATTAAGATTAATCCTCAATATGCACCTGCATATCGTGAGAAAGCAGAGTTGTTGAAATCTGCTGGGCGCTATGCTCAAGCTGTTGAGACTTATCAAAAATATTTGGAATTGAACAACTCATGTAGTGTTTCTCAGCGCTATGCCACGTTCTTGTATTTGGCAAAGGATTACGCCAACGCTATGCAGAAATTGGAAGCCGCATTGCCATGTAACCCTAACAACTTTATCATGTACCGTGTATTGGCCTATACTTGCTTGGAAACAGGAGATTACGCCAAAGGTTTGGAGAATGTTGAGATGTTTATGCAGAAGGCAACTGATCCTTCTTACATTACGGGTAATGACTATGCACTAAAAGGAAGATTGTTGGCTTCATTGGGCAAAGACAGCTTAGGTGTTGTTATGATTGAAGAGGCTATGAAGTTGGATACCTCTTATCATGCAGGTTATGAAGAAATCATTGAGATTTATAAGAAGTCCAAGAAGTATGATCAAGCGGCCAAATGGCAAGAGAAGCGTATTGCTCGATTTGGGGCACAGCCAATCGATCATTTTAATTTGGGATTGAATTATTATTTGTCCAAGAATTATACAAAAGCAGATTCAGTTTTGACACTTGCTGAAGAGAAATATTTTGATGCAACGTTATTCCGTGCAAAGGCCAATAACAGAATGGAAAGCACAACAGATTTCAAAGGATTGGCGAAACCACATTTTGAGAAATTTATTGCACGTGTTACCAAAGATCAAACACAAATTGAAAAGAATAAGAAAGGTTTGATTGAGGCGTATGACTACTTGGGTGTATACTATGCAAGAACGGGAAATGACCCATGTGCCAAGGCTGCATGGAACGTAGTATTGCAATTGGATGGTGCTCACAAAAGAGCAAATGAGATGATGGCAGAAAAGGAAATGCAAACTGTGGACCCATCCACTTGTACTTTGATTCCGGCATTGAATCCTGCTCCAGCTGAGCAGCCACAAGATGCGCCAATAGAGAACAAATAGCATTCAGTTTAACAGATTGAAAGGCCGGGTAATCCGGCCTTTTTTTATTGCATTATTATTATGCAATTTGATTTTGGAGGTTCCAATACGTGGTCTATAAGAATGAGATATAAACAAAAAAGGCGACCCGCTGATCGCCTTTTTTTGTGAATATCACAATTATTATTCAGCCAAAACTACCACCTTGTTGTTCAATACTTCAACAGTACCGCCGTTCACTTGAAAGGTTGTTTCCTTCCCTGAACTGTCTTTAACGCGGAGGGTACCTTTTTTCAAGCTAGAAATAAGGGGAGCGTGGTTATTCATTACACCTAAGCTACCATCGCTACCAGGAAGATACACATAAGTGGCTTCGCCGGAGAAAAGAGTAGTGTCGGGGGTGATGATTTCGATATGCATATTGATTAAGCTTTGCTTGATTCAGCCAACATTTTCTTACCTGCCTCAATTGCTTCTTCGATAGAACCTTTCAAGTTGAAAGCAGCTTCTGGATACTCGTCGCAAGCACCGTCCATGATCATATTGAAACCTTTGATGGTTTCTTCGATTGGAACCAATACCCCTGGGATACCCGTGAATTGCTCAGCAACGTGGAAAGGCTGAGACAAGAAACGTTGCACTTTGCGCGCACGGTATACAGACAATTTATCATCTTCAGACAATTCGTCCATACCCAAGATGGCGATGATATCTTGCAATTCTTTGTAGCGTTGCAAAATTCCTTTTACGCGTTGTGCGCAAGTGTAGTGCTCATCGCCAACGATTTGAGGAGTCAAAATACGAGAGGTAGAATCCAATGGATCAACCGCAGGATAGATACCCAACTCAGAAATCTTACGGCTCAATACTGTAGTAGCATCTAAGTGAGCGAAAGTTGTAGCAGGAGCTGGATCCGTCAAGTCATCCGCAGGAACGTAAACCGCCTGAACAGAAGTAATGGATCCACGCTTGGTTGAAGTGATACGCTCTTGCATCGCACCCATCTCAGTAGCCAAAGTAGGTTGGTAACCTACGGCAGATGGCATACGACCCAACAAGGCTGATACCTCAGAACCTGCTTGCGTAAAGCGGAAGATGTTATCGATGAAGAAAAGGATATCACGACCACCAGACTGCTCATCACCGTCACGGAAATGCTCAGCAACGGTCAAACCAGACAAGGCAACACGAGCACGAGCTCCGGGAGGCTCATTCATCTGACCAAATACCAACGTAGCTTGGCTTTTTGCCAATTCATCCATGTCCACTTTGGTTACATCCCAGTCACCTTTTTCCATTCCATGAACGAACTCTTTACCATATTTGATAACGCCAGATTCAATCATCTCACGCAACAAGTCATTTCCTTCACGGGTTCTTTCACCAACACCAGCAAATACAGACAAACCTTCGTAGGCCTTGGCGATGTTATTGATCAATTCCATGATCAATACGGTTTTACCTACACCGGCACCACCGAACAATCCAATTTTTCCTCCTTTTGAGTAAGGCTCAATCAAATCGATAACTTTAATACCTGTGAAAAGGATTTCAGCAGATGTTGTCAAGTCCTCATATCTTGGTGCTGCGCGGTGAATACCGTATCCACCTTCTTTGTTTACCTCGCCGATACCATCAATGGCAGTACCTACAACGTTAAACAAGCGACCCTTGATTTGCTCACCGATGGGCATTGTAATGGCTTGTCCCATTGCAATTACCTCAGCACCTCTTTGCAAACCTTCTGTTGCATCCATTGCGATAGCACGAACAGTATCTTCACCGATGTGGCGTTGACACTCTAGAATCAATTCTTGACCATCTGGACGTTTTGCTACCATTGCATCAAGGATGTTGGGAAGCTTTTGTCCTGCAGGGAAAGTTACGTCCACTACTGGACCGATTACCTGCGCTACTTTACCATTGTTTTGGGACATAATAGTACTTAAAATTTTGGGTGCAAATATATAGCATACCCCTTGGATTTGAAAAGATAAAAGTCAGATTTTCAAGGAAGAGTGAAAAAAGCCGTAAAATTGCAATCGCAAAATATTTCGGCAGGTTTGTCGTTTGTTAATTCATTTTGTAGAAAAGTATGGAAAACTTGAACTCAGCAGCGTCTTCAGAGAATTTGGTCGTGATTGTTCTTAAGAACAGAAAGAAGTTGATGATTATTGGTTTGGCAGCTGCGATTGTTTCGGCTGTTGTTTCTTTTTTTATTCCAGAGCGTTACAAGAGTACGGTGGTATTGTTTGCCACGCAGCAGCATTCTTTTGGGGAGCAGTTGATGGAGGAGCAAAAAAAGGAAGACGTTTTGGCCTATGGTGAGGAAGAAGATGCCGAACGTTTGATGCAGATTATCAATTCTGATCAAATCAAATCTAAGGTAATTCAGCGTTTCGACTTGTGGACAGTGTACGAGATTCCCAAAACAGAATCTGGAGCCAACACGCTGATTGGTAAAAAGTACAATGATAATGTTAGTGCAAGTTTGACCAAGTTTGGTGGTATTGAGATTGAGGTGTTGGATGAAAGTCCAAAGCGCGCCATGGAAATGGCCAATGCGATAGCTGAGTATACGGACTCTGTGAGCAATAGAATGCGCAGTGAACGCGCCAGAGATGCTTTTAATTATGCGGAAGCTACTTTGCGATTCCAGGAATCTGAATTGAAGTCGATGGAAGATAGCATGAATGTTTTGCGTCGTCAAGGGGTCTATGATTATAAGGATCAAATTGAGGCTTTGATGAAGGACTACAGCGCCTCCATTTCCAAGGGACATCCGGATCGAGCAATGGAGATTAAAATGGAAATGGATCGCATTTCAAAATTTGGAACAATTTTCAATAAGTTGGAATTGGACATTGAGGCCGCCCACGAGAAGTTGGACATTTTAAAGAAGCGCCATGAGTTGATGAAGATTGACATTGATTCTGATTTGCCATCTAAATTTATTTTGGACAACGCTTCTGAGGCGGATAAAAAGTCATATCCCATCCGTTGGTTGATTGTAGTGGTTTCTACATTATCCGCACTGATTTTTGGCGTCTTTGTTATTTTGTTTTTGGGACATTGGAAGGATTTGCGTTCTTCTGGCACGGTGTAAGTCATGCAGCATAGGGATTGGAAAAATGTTGCCGTTTTATTGGGATTGCTGTTTGTTCTCGTCCTAGGTATTTCTCTGTACTTTGAATTTTATTACATTCTTTTTTTACC
>CANHIV010000067.1 GCA_947460525.1 Flavobacteriales bacterium | reverse complement strand
GGCTATTACCGCGGATGGGTAGATGCGGTATTGTCATGGTTCATCAATGTCATTTGGTCCATCCCCAGCTTGCTGATTGTGATGGCCTTTATTTTGGCCTTTGGTACAGGATTCTGGAAAGTATTTATGGCCATTGGTTTGACCATGTGGGTGGAAGTAGCGCGTGTGGTTCGAGGACAAGTCTTGAGCATCAGAGAAAAGGAATACATTGAAGCTGCCCGTTCTATGGGACTTTCTGATTTTAAAATTCTATTTCAACAAATCTTGCCCAATCTGTGGCCGGCGATCATCGTCATCTCCAGTGCCAATTTTTCGAGTGCCATTCTCGTAGAAAGTGGCATGAGCTTTTTGGGATTGGGCGTTCAAATTCCCACACCAAGTTGGGGAAATATGATTAGAGAAAATTACAGTCTATTGCCTACCACACAAGCCTATCTGGCATTGGCGCCCGGTGTGTGCATCATGCTAACCGTATTGGCTTTGATGTATATTGGCAATGGTTTGAGAAGTGCATTTGATCCAAAAAATGAAGGGAATGAATAAGCAAGATAAAATTTATATCGCCGGTCACCGAGGAATGGTGGGTTCTGCGATCGTCCGAAAATTACAAGCTGAAGGATTTGAAAACATCATCACACGCAGCTCCGCTGAATTGGATTTGATGAATCAGGCTGCTGTGATGGATTTCTTTTCGAATGAAAAACCGCAATTTGTTTTTTTAGCCGCTGCCAAAGTTGGAGGGATTCATGCCAACAATACTTTTCGAGCAGAGTTCTTGTACAACAATTTGATGATAGAGGCCAATGTGATACATGCGGCCCATGTGCATCAAGTTCAAAAATTACTGTTCTTGGGATCATCCTGCATTTATCCCAAAATAGCTCCGCAGCCTTTAACCGAAAACGCTTTGCTTACTGGCGAATTGGAACCCACCAATGAGCCTTATGCCATTGCCAAAATAGCAGGAATCAAATTGTGTGAAAGTTACCGTGACCAATACAATGACAATTTCATTTCTGCCATGCCCACCAATTTGTATGGCCCAAATGATAACTATGATTTACAAAACTCACACGTGCTTCCTGCCTTGATTCGAAAATTTCACGAAGGAAAAATTAATCAGCTTTCTGAAGTAGAGGTTTGGGGAACGGGGTCGCCATTGCGAGAGTTTTTGCATGTGGATGACTTGGCAGATGCCTGCTACTTTTTAATGCAGCATTACAATGAAAAAGAATTTGTCAATGTTGGAACCGGTACCGATCTCTCCATCAAAGCGCTTGCAGAGATGGTGAAAGACATTGTGGGTTTTGAAGGTGAATTGGTCTGGAATACGAGTAAACCCGATGGAACACCCCGCAAGTTAATGAACGTCGATAAGATTGAATCCTTGGGTTGGAAACACCAAATAGATTTACGATCAGGAATTGAAAAGGTTTACAGCGAATTTGTTCAAAAATACAACGCATGAAAAAAATTCTATTCTTCTTGAGCTTCTGCTATTCCATCATTTCAATGGCGCAACCATTGCCCATTTCTGATTACTGGAATAGAGAATTAGAAAGAGTAGAACATGTGAATGGACATGCGGCATTTACCAGTCTTAAGCCCATTTTAAAATCTGAAATCAACTACCGAAAACTCACTGGTGAGGTCAAAGATTCCGCCAAATACTACTCCACGCTCTCGCGATTGTTTTTTAGAGATCATCTGTTGGAATACAAAAAAGACGATGCCCATATCACCGTGGATGCGTTGTTGCAATTGGAGTATTACAAGGATCAGAAAAATGACCAGTACAACAAAAGCCATTCGCGACTGTATCAAAATAGTCGCGGGGTATTGTTGCAAGGCAAATTGGGAACGGCCTTTGAATTTCAAACGCAATTCATAGAAACCCAAAGTGTATTGCCTTATTACCAAGACACCATCGCGCAAATTTTGGGTGTCATCCCAGGGATGGGGCGACATAAACCTTTCAATAAGGTGGGCTATGACTATGGCGTTTCACAAAGTTGGTTGTCCTATTCACCAAAATCATGGTGGGCTTTTGAAGTTGGGTATGGGAAACAAATGATTGGTAATGGTTACCGTTCGTTGCTATTGTCGGATGCTGCCATGTCTTATCCGATGTTGCGACTTCACATTCTGCAACCGCGTTGGCAGTACCACACCACTGCTGCTATTTTACAAGAGCAGATCAGATTGCCGCTTGGCGATACAGGGGAATCGCTGTTCAGAAGGAAAAACGGACTTTGGAATTACTTTACTTTTTTGCCCACTACTCGATTGGAAATTGGGATCATGGAAGGATGCGTAGACACGCGATGGACGCCACAAGGAATGGTGGCTCCACCCCTTCATAGTTACGTTCCCATTTTGGGATTGCGCGGTTGGATGGCACAAAAAGACACCAACAATTTCACGCTCTACGGCTTGAATGTCAAATGGAATCTCACCACCAAGACTACGTTCTACGGGCAATACGTAAAGACCACACATGGTGGAAACGGTCAAGGCTACCAAGTGGGTGCGCTGTTCACGGACATTGGCATCAAGAATTTTGATGTGCGCCTAGAATACAACAAAACCGGATCTCATCTTTATCAAAACTCATCGCAAAACTGGATGGGCTACACCCAACAAAATCAATCCTTGGGGTACATTCAATACGGGAACACCGAAGAGTGGATCGCTCGTTTGCATTATCGCTACAACCGTTGGTTGATGGATGGCCATTACAACCAAATGGATCAAACGTTGGGCAGTGGCTCTGATGCCTATGACGATAACCATATAGAAGTGACCGGCTATCGATTGCTTCAACAAATGCAATTAGAAGTGGGTTATCTCATCCATCCCCACACCCGAACCTGTTTCTACTTGGGATTTTTACAACGAAACGACACCCGTACTTATAGTGATTTGATGGGTAATGCACGCCGTGAACGTTGGGATGGTCAATTGCTGACCGTTCGCTTCAGCTGCGACATTTCATCGCGTTACTTCGATTTTTAACGATTTAGGTTTATATTCACCTAACCAAAACCGAAAACTTTGTTACTGGATTTAACCCTTGCCTTCTTCACTGCCTTTTTGTTGGTGATGATTGCCATGCCCTCCCTGATTAAGGTGGCCAAGCTCAAGCATCTCGTGGATGAGCCAGGAGATGAGCGCAAACTGCACAACAGAAGCGTTCCCACGATTGGTGGCATCATGATTTTTGCAGGAACGCTTTTTGCTTATTGTCTTTTATTTCCATCCAAAGAAAATTGGATGATGGGGAACAACTATGATCCGCTCTCAGCACTCAATGAATTCAAATACCTCGTGGCATCCATGTTCGTCCTGTTCTTTTTGGGTTTGAAAGATGATATTATCGGCGTTTCTCCCAACAAGAAGTTGTATGTGCACGCTCTGGTGGGGATTATTTTGGTGTATTTGGCCGATATCCGCATCACCAGTTTTTGGGGATTGTTTGAGGTGAATGATTTGCCCTATTGGTTCAGCATCGTTTTAAGTTTGTTCACCTATATCGTCATCGTAAATGCCATCAACCTGATTGATGGTGTTGATGGTCTTGCAGGTGGTATTGGTGTGATAGCATCTCTAACATTTGCCATTTGGTTTTATACCACCGGCGACTTGCCTCTCGCGCTATTGGCCATTAGTCTAACTGGCGCATTGATTGGATTTTTGGTTTTCAATTTTCAACCGGCCAAAATATTCATGGGCGATTCAGGTTCTCTGATTTTGGGGATGGTATTGTTTGTTTTGGCGATGAAATTGATTGAATTTCCACCCAGCAGATTGAATGGTTTTTTTCAGCATGTTTCGAAGCCTGTATTGGTCATTGCGATTCTTGCGTATCCGCTAATGGACACCCTGCGGGTCTTCACTGTTCGCATTGCCAACGGCCAGTCTCCTTTCAAAGCGGACAAAAACCACATTCACCACAAATTATTGTCTTTGGGATTTAATCATCGTCAAGTTTGTTTGATTCTTTACGCTTATACGATCGGCATAATAATATTAACTTTTTTAATGCCTAAAGAAACACCCAATATCAGCTTTGTTGTCGTGATATCAGCAACAATGATATCATTGATATCATTGTTTTGGTTTACCAAAAAGTGATTACCCGTTCAAAGTAAATCGAATCGCAATACCTGTGTTGATGTTGGTATTGTTGAACGAGTTGGAAATCTTGGGTTTGTTGAATTGATGATCGTAGAAGAAACGGATGGTCAATTTGTCACTCACCGCCATGTCTGCGCTGGTCTTTAAGCTCCACAAGGTTTGACCTGCTGTGATTTGATTCTGCTTTTCAGTAACCTTTCTAATCATCGTAACATTATCACGCATGGTCAAATCCGCACGCAGGTTGATGGATGTACTCTTGGCCAACTTCAATGGGAATTTCTTGCCTTTGATTTTGGCCAGTGGATTGGGGATTTCTGTGAATTTGTATCCTGTACCAATGACAAAACTATTGCTTCTATTCTCCGTTACCTGATTGTTGCTCAATCCCAAAGCCACTGTTCTGTCGCGCTTCATCTCCACCTTCACCTGCGGGTCATTGCTCTTCTTGGTTTTAACAGTCATGTCAAACCCAATCAATGGCGCCATTGATTCCGTAATGGTAATGGTATTGATTTGTTGCTTGGGAATCCAGTTGGGCACTTCATTGGCATCCAAAGCGGAAGGTCTGCCTTGCGCATCTGTCGCGAAATTCAAATTGGTCACGTAATTGGCGCTGATGGTTGAGCGATATTGGTGATTGACTGTAAACTGCTTGAAATATTTCTTCACACTTTCCAATTTGGTAAAGCCGTCATAACTCACTTTCCAGTTGGGTTGAGAGGCAGTTTTGAAAGGATTCAATGCCACCTCTTCAGGTGTTTTTCCTGTGTAAGCCGCTATGAACGCAGGAATAACTACATCTTGTGAAGTACCGCCATAACCTTGATAAAAACCTGTAGGTTCTGGATTGGTCAATTGATAACTCTCTTCATTCAATCGAGCGGAAATCACTTCTCTGTAAGCCAACAATTGGGTAAATGGTTCCGACATGTTGCCATTGGATTTGTCGTCACGTGAGAATGCCGTTGCCCAAGTGTTGATGGACGCGCTGAAATTACCAGTCTCCAAAGGTGATTGGAACTGGTACTCCATGGAATCCGGATTAAATCGGAAGAAGCTGGACAAGTTGCGACCATCCTGGCGATTGGCCGTTAATTCTATCTTCAAGTATTTGATGGGCTCAATGGATGCCTTGGCGCTCCAATTGGTGGTGGCTGTTTCCGTGTATTGGTTATTCAAATAAGGGGAGTTCACCAAAAATCCATTCTCAGACATCAGCACCGCAAAATTGCGATCGGTTAAATTGCCTTGCCAATCGGTGTTCTGCTGTCCAAATGCAAATCCCAAACCGGGTGCAGAGAATTGTCCATTCTGTCCCAACATCCCAGCGCGCTGGTTGTAGCCTGGCAACATCATTCCCTCATTCTTGGCATACGTAAAGTTGGCATTGCGAACCATCATCAAGAAACGCAAGGACACATCCACCCAATTGATCTTTTCCTTCTTGTCTTTTTTGTCCAAGTCTTTACCAAATCCATCCTTGTTGTCTGGATTGTTGGCGTCCTTCCCTTTGTCCTTCTTATCGTCTTTCTTGCCTTGGTTCACTTCCTTTAAACGTGGCACTTTGTTGTACAACGTCTCAAAATTGGCCGTTGCATTCAAGTTCAAATTTCTTGAGTTCTGAATACGATGTCCCAAAGTATCCTGTGTGAAAGGCGCTCTGTCCCATCGGAAGCTGGAGCTGTACTTTACATCGGAACTTACAAAATCAATCAATGGGAATTTATCCAATGGCAATTTGTAGCTGGCATTGAATTGATGGTTGTACATCGTGCTTTCCCCCATCTTCATGATGTTCTGGCTCACAGTGTCTTTGTAAGCTTGGTACCAATCCTTGTCTTCCTTCTGAATCACACCGCGTGGCTCGACAATCAAAGCAGTAGTAGCAGCAACAAAATCCATTTTGATGCTCTTGGTCAAATCGTATTTGACATTGTAATTGCGGTTCCAACTCCAATTCTTTTGGGCTTGGGTTTGGATCAGCATATCACTGTACACACCAGTAAGTTCAAGTGTGTTGTTGCGAATACGGCTGGTTTCATAAGTCCTATTCATGTCGGTATGGAAACCTACTTGCTTGATACCCGGATAGAAATTGAATTCCTTTACCCACTTCAAATATGGTGATGTCTTGACCACTGGAATTTTAGCAAAAGGCTTGATCTCCTTGGGCTTGTTATTGAATGCGTAATCAAACCCTCCGGTATATTGCTTATTGAG
>CANHIV010000066.1 GCA_947460525.1 Flavobacteriales bacterium | reverse complement strand
TAGATGCATCGAAACGACTTATTTCATAATTATTCTGCTGAATTTTCTTCGTTGGATTCTTCAATTTCTGGTTGATCTGTTGCAACATCCAATGTGCTGTCCGATTCCATTACGATATCCGATGATCTTTCACCTTCTTCTTCTTCGTCCTTGATAACGGCTGTTACAGCTGCAATCTCATCATTTCCTCTTAGGCTGATCAATCGAACGCCTTGCGTTGCGCGTCCCATTACACGAAGATCTTCAACTCTCAATCGAATGGTAATTCCAGATTTATTGATGATCATGAAATCCAATTCATTGTCTACAGCAAGAATCGCGATTAGATCACCCGTCTTGTCTGTGATATTGATGGTCTTCACCCCTTTACCACCGCGATTGGTGATTCTATAATCTTCCAATGAAGAACGCTTGCCATACCCTTTGTCTGAAATTACCAAGATGTCGCGTTCCGCATTTTCAACGCAAACCATACCAATAACTTCATCTTTGGCACTACCCAATGTCACGGCTTTCACCCCTTGGGCTGTTCTACCGACAGCACGCACTGTCTTTTCATTGAAGCGGATGGCTTTACCTTCACGGGTACCCATCAAAATTTCGCAATTGCCATTGGTCAATTTTGCTTCCAACAACTCATCACCGTCAACGATGGTAATGGCATTGATACCTGAAGATCTTGGACGAGCGTATGCTTGAAGCAATGTCTTTTTAATCAATCCTTGTTTGGTGCAAAGGATAACATAGTTCTTGCTTACATAATCCTCATTCATCAAATCTTTGGTTGGGATGTATGCCAATACCGTATCATCTTGTTCTATTTGAAGCAAGTTTTGTATGGCTCTTCCTTTGGAAGTTTTGGCACCTTCGGGAATTTCAAATACACGCATCCAGAAGCAACGACCTTTTTTGGTGAAGATCAACAACCAATCGTGGTTGGTGGCCGTAAAGATATCTTTTACAAAATCTTCTTGGCGTGCAGATGTACCTTTAGATCCTACTCCACCTCTGGATTGAGCACGATACTCGGCCAGGTTGGTACGTTTGATATATCCGGCATGTGTAATGGTAACCACCATTGACTCATCTGGAATCATATCTTCAATACTCAAATCTGCAGACGAGAATTCGATCACAGAACGACGAGCATCACCAAATTTCTCTTTTAGATACAACATCTCATCTTTGATGATGGCCATTCTTAGCGCTTCACTGCCTAAAATTTCTTTGAGTCTGGTGATCAAAGCCATCAACTCATCGTATTCCGCTTTGATTTTATCACGCTCCAAACCAGTCAATCTTTGAAGACGCATGTCCAAGATGGCGCGAGATTGAATTTCACTCAATCCAAATTTCGACATCAAGCCTTCACGGGCTTCATCTGGGGTTTGTGAAGCGCGAATCAATTTGATTACCTCGTCAATGTGATCAAGGGCAATCAAATAACCTTCTAAAATATGTGCGCGCTCTTCCGCTTTTCTCAATTCAAATTTGGTTCTTCTGGTCACCACTTCATGGCGATGCTCAACAAAAAGACTGATCATGTCTTTTAATCCGAGCGCTTCCGGACGACCCTTCACCAACGCGATGTTATTGATGGAGAATGAAGTTTGAAGTGAAGTAAACTTGTACAAGTTGTTCAACACAACATTGGTGATGGCGTCACGCTTGGTTTCATAAACCACACGCACTCCATTTCTATCCGACTCATCACGGATTTCAGAAATCCCTTCAATCTTTCCTTCTTGAACCAATTCCCAAGTACGCTTGATCATGTCCGCTTTGTTGACTTGATATGGGATTTGGTCAACAATGATACATTCGCGGTTGTCTACTTCTTCAATTCGAGCACGAGCGCGGAGGACTACTCTACCGCGACCTGTCATGTAGGCTGATTTCACACCGTCTACACCATGGATAACACCGCCCGTTGGAAAATCTGGCGCTTTTACAAACTCCATCAATTCGTCTGTCGTAATGTCGTTGTTATCGATGTAAGCCATTGTAGCATCACAAACTTCAGTAAGATTGTGAGGTGCCATATTGGTGGCCATACCTACAGCAATTCCAGACGCTCCGTTGATAAGGAGGTTCGGAATTTTAGAAGGCATAACGGTAGGTTCTTGCAGGCTATCATCAAAGTTGGGTTGGAAATCAACCGTTTCTTTGTCCAAATCTTCTAAAAGTTCTTCTGCAATTTTTCTCAAGCGAGCTTCAGTGTAACGCATCGCAGCGGCATTATCACCGTCCATGCTACCAAAGTTTCCTTGGCCATCCACCAATGGATAACGCAAGCTCCAATCTTGGGCCATACGCACCATTGTATCGTAAACAGAACTATCACCATGGGGATGGTACTTACCCAAAACCTCCCCGACAATACGAGCAGATTTTTTGTAAGGACGATTGGACAAAACGCCAAGATCTAACATACCATACAACACACGACGGTGAACAGGTTTAAGACCATCACGAACATCCGGAAGAGCACGACCCACAATAACTGACATCGAATAATCGATGTAAGCTGTTTTCATTTCATCTTCGATATTGATCCGGACTATTTTTTCTCCTTCCATAATTCTTAATTTTTCTCGGTACCTCACCTATTTGAGGTAGCACGCGAATTTAATCAAACCCTTGTCAATTCTATACTTTTCATGGGTAATGTTTTATTCACATTCACACAAAAATGTGTGGATAATTATTGATGTGAAATGGTCTCATTTCATTTGTAAAGAATAATTTTGTTACAAATAAATTTAAGGAGTAAAGCGTATGGAGGCAAAGTTTTCACCACAGGTTAAAGATGTCATTTCTTTTAGCCGTGAAGAGGCATTGCGATTGGGTCATTCATACATTGGCCCAGAGCATTTGATGTTGGGTATTATTCGAGAAGGTGAGAGTTTAGCAGCCACTTTGTTGAAGCGATTGAATGTTGATTTGTCGCATTTGCGCAAGCAGATTGAATCAACGATGCGTCTGGCATCTGTGGGTCAAAGTAATCAGGTATACCAAAGTATTCCATTGACCACCCAAGCAGAAAGAATTTTAAAATTGACTTATTTGGAAGCCAAGAATTTCAGAGCCACTTTGGTAGGAACCGAGCATTTGTTGTTGAGTATCTTAAAAGACAACGACAATGCGGCCACCCGAACTTTGGCCAGTGCATCTATTGATTATCGTTCAGTGCGTGAGGAATTGATTGCCTCTGAAGGACTAGAAGCTCCAACAGATGCGCCATTGAATACGCCTAGAGCAGAGTTTCCACCAAATGAAGAAGATGATGAGCCATTCATGGGCAGCGGAGCTTCTGGAGGTGCAGGATCATCGGCCAAGCGTCAAGGAGAATCAAAAAGCAAAACGCCAGTTTTGGACAATTTTGGTCGTGATTTGACCAAAATGGCGGAAGATGGGAAATTGGATCCAATTGTTGGTCGAGAGAAAGAAATTGAGCGCGTAAGCCAAGTATTGTCCAGAAGAAAAAAGAACAATCCTATTCTAATTGGAGAACCCGGTGTGGGTAAATCGGCTATTGCTGAAGGTCTTGCAATTCGAATTGTTCAGAAGAAAGTAAGTCGTGTTTTGTTTGGCAAGCGTGTAGTGACACTGGATGTCGCTTCATTGGTTGCAGGAACCAAATACCGTGGTCAGTTTGAAGAGCGCATGAAGGCATTGATGAACGAATTAGAAAAATCGCCAGATGTGATTTTATTCATTGATGAAATTCATACGATTGTTGGAGCTGGTGGAGCCAGTGGATCTTTGGATGCCAGCAACATGTTCAAGCCCGCATTGGCAAGAGGTGAAATTCAATGTATCGGAGCAACAACATTGGATGAGTATCGCCAATACATCGAGAAAGATGGCGCATTGGAAAGACGATTCCAAAAGGTGGTGGTGGATCCCACTACCATTGATGAGACGATTCAAATTTTGAACAACATCAAAGACAAATATGAAGAGCACCATAGCGTGACCTATACCGACCAAGCGATTGCCGCTTGTGTTCGATTGACTGCGCGTTATATCACTGATCGACATTTGCCAGACAAGGCCATTGATGCCTTGGATGAAGTAGGTTCACGTGTTCACTTGAACAACATACAGGTGCCGCAAGAGATCATTGAGATTGAAAAGGCCATTGAGGAAGTGAAGGTGGAGAAATCGCAAGTGGTAAAGAGCCAGAAGTATGAAGAGGCCGCGAAATTGCGTGACAAAGAAAAGCAATTGAATGAGCGTTTGGAAGCTGCCAAGAATCAATGGGAACAAGATGCCAAAACGCATCGCGTGACTGTTACTGAAGCCAATGTTGAAGAGGTCGTTTCAATGATGACCGGCATCCCTGTCAATCGTGTGGCAGAAAAGGAAAGTGGACGTTTGGCCAAAATGGATCAGGAGTTAGAAGGAAAGGTCATTGGTCAAGACGAGGCGATTAAGAAAGTGGTTCGAGCCATCAAACGCAATCGCGCGGGATTGAAAGACCCCAATCGTCCAATTGGTTCGTTTTTGTTTTTGGGACCTACCGGTGTCGGAAAAACACAATTGGCCAAAGAGTTGGCGAAGTTTTTATTTGATACGGAAGATTCATTGATTCGCATAGACATGTCAGAGTACATGGAGAAGTTTGCTGTGTCTAGATTGATTGGAGCGCCTCCCGGATATGTGGGATACGAAGAAGGTGGACAGTTGACTGAAAAAGTACGACGTCGCCCCTACTCGATTGTTTTGTTGGATGAAGTAGAGAAAGCCCATCCGGATGTTTTCAATTTGTTGTTGCAAGCTTTGGATGATGGACAGATGACGGATAGTTTGGGTCGCAAGATTGACTTTAAAAACACTGTGATCATTATGACTTCCAATATCGGAGCTAGACAATTGCAAGATTTTGGTGCGGGTGTTGGTTTTGGTACTTCTTCAAGAGCTTCTGCAGAGGAACAGGATCGCAAAGGAATTATAGAGGCTGCACTAAGAAAAGCATTTGCACCTGAATTCTTGAATCGTGTAGATGATTTGGTTGTTTTCAATCCATTGAAGAAAGAACACATTCATCAGATCATCGACATCGAGTTGGCCAAGTTGTTCCATCGCATCACCGATTTGGGTTATAAGATTGAATTAACGGATGTAGCCAAAGATTTCATTGCAGACAAAGGCTATGATGAAAAATATGGCGCACGTCCATTGAGAAGATCTATTCAGAAATATTTGGAGGATCCCATTGCTGAGGAGATCATCAACTCTAATCTTCAAGAAGGTGATACTTTGGTTGTAGACTTTGATACAGAAGAATCAAAGATTGTAATGAAAGTCAACAAGAAAGAGAATGAATAAAACAATATATCCCAGTGCAATATCCTGGGGTTTATGGATTCCCGTTTATGCCCTGATCATTGGTCAGGGCATTTTCATGGCGGGTACAGTATCCTGGGGATTTTTAATTTTCCATTTTTCCTTGGCCATTCTGATTTACTTGTTTGTCGTTCGAATTCGTTATGAATTGGACGATGAATTGCTGGTGATTTTCATGGGGCCCATTCGCTATAAAACAATTGAAATCGCTACAATCAGAAAAATGGAATTGAGCAATAACCCATTGAGTTCGCCTGCTGCATCATTGCGACGCATTGCCATTTATTATAACAAGTGGGGATATGTGCTAATCTCGCCCAAAGATCGAGCGTCCTTTATACAAGACGTTCAAGAACGAAAAAAGAAATTCGAGATTTGTTGAGTAACGGCTTGGATAAAGTCGATATAGAAATGATAGTCCCAAATACCAACGATTAAAATACCACCCAATGCGCCATAAATGTGCGCATCGTGAGCGATAGGACCTTGACCTTTCTTGCTGAAATAATGCTCTAACCCCAGAAACACCAAGGCACCTATCCAAGCAGGCATGGGAATGAGCATCATAAATCCAATGTCCATAGTGGGGAATAATAGCATAAAGGCCATCATTACAGCACTTACTGCTCCAGATGCGCCAACACTCCTGTAGGCGTATTGGTGTCTGTATTTTTTTAGACTGGGCAGAGAGGCAATGATTGCTCCTAAAAAATACAGCAGGATAAAAAACAATTTCCCAACAAAAGGAGACCACATGTGCATGTTGGGATGAAATTGTTGTAGGATTTCTGGATGCGTTAATACCGTTTCTAGAATTTCACCAAAGGAATAAAAGGTATACATGTTAAAACCCAGGTGCATCCAATCAATATGCACAAAGGCATGTCCAATCAACCTGTCCCATTCTTTGTTCTGAAAAATTACATAGGGATGAAAGGCAAGACGATTGAACCAATCTCTTCTTTCAAAAGCCAAATAAGAGATTAAAACCGTTACGGCAATAATACCAAAAGTCAAAGGAG
>CANHIV010000065.1 GCA_947460525.1 Flavobacteriales bacterium | reverse complement strand
CATTGCCATTTCTTTGAAAAATGGTTGACATTTCCTTTTTAATGAGGGCTGAAAATTTTTCAAGTCTTACACCTGCCATGCCCCAAAGGTAAGCCATCCTTGCCATAGCTTTGCCCTATGGAGAAAAAACATGATTTTACCATTCGCATCGGATGTGCAGAAGATGTACCAGCGGCGCTAGAATTGATCCAAGAATTGGCCTTGTATGAGAAGGCACCGCATGAAGTAGAGGTTACTATAGATTCCATGACACGTGATGGATTTGGAACACATCCTTTGTACAACATGTGGGTAGCCGAAATGCAAGGGAAAATTGTTGGCATCTCCATATGTTACATCCGCTACAGCACCTGGAAAGGGCCTATGCTCTACCTCGAAGATTTGGTGGTGACAGAAAACCTAAGAGGCAAAGGCATCGGCAAAGCACTATTCTTGACGTCCGTGCAGTATGCCCAAGAAATGGGTTTCAACGGAATGGTATGGCAAGTCTTGGATTGGAATACACCTGCCATCGAATTTTATAAGTACTTTGGTGCACAGTTGGATCCGGAATGGATCAATGGGAAATTAAATCGCAAACAAATCGATAGTCTTCTAGCGCAATGAAAATTTACAAGTTTGGAGGTGCCAGTGTAAAAAATGCAGATGCTGTAAAAAACATGACCGCCATTTCACAAATGGGCGGACCGCATCTTCTCATCATTGTCTCCGCAATGGGCAAGTCTACCAACGCTTTGGAGGAAATTCATAACGGATGGAGATTGAAACTTCCGTTGTCTGAAAAACTTGATGCATTGTACCAATTTCACCACGCCATAGCGCAAGAATTGAACCTCAACGACGAATGCTTTTGGATTGAAAAATGGAACCAACTTATTCAACATTTAGAGAAAGACGCAATGGGCACATTTGATTGCACATACGATCAAATTATTCCATTTGGAGAGATACTATCCACCGCAATTATTCACGATTATTGGAATGCCATAGGCTACCGACACCATTGGTTGGATGCTACAAAACTGATTCACACGGATCAACGTCACAGAGAAGCAAGAGTAAATTGGGAAGAGACCAAAAAACGAATTGAAAATCTTTCGAAAGATCGCGTTTACATCACCCAAGGATTCATTGGATCTACTGATCATCAAAATTGGACGACATTGGGAAGAGAAGGCTCTGATTACTCCGCCTCCATTTTTGCAAACTGTCTGGCTGCGGAGAGTGTCACCATCTGGAAAGATGTCGCAGGGATGTTGAGCGCAGATCCCAAGCTGCATCCTGATGCCGCATTGATTCCCTTGGTGAGTTATGGAGAAGCCATAGAGCTGGCTTATTACGGGGCCAGTGTTATCCATCCCAAAACCATTCAACCCCTGCAGCCAACGGGGATTCCATTGCACATCAAATCCTTTGTTTCACCTAACGAGAAAGGCACTAGTATAGGGCAATTTTCTGTTGAAGAATACCCAACTTGCATCATTGAAAAGGACAATCAAATTTTGGCTTCTATTTCAACCAATGATTATAGTTTTATTGTTGAAGACAACTTGCAAGAAATTTTTTCGGCAGCCAATGATCGAGGTATTAAAATACAAATGATGGAAAATGGCGCGCGAAGTTTTTCCATGTGCTTGCAGTGTGAAGAACACAAACTTTTGGACATGCAAGAAGCGCTGAAAGGCAAGTACAACTTAAGATACAACACGCCCGTAAAATTGGTAACGCTGCGTCATTACAAAGCAGAAGATCTAAAACAATGGGAGTCAGGAACGGTATTGATGGAACAAAAAAACCGGACAACAGCCCGGTTTGTAATTCAAAATCATTGAAGGATCAATACTCGTCCTCGTTGAAGAAAAAGTCTTCTTTGGTAGGATAATCCGGCCAAATATCTTCGATACTTTCGAAGACCTCTTCGTCATCTTCTATTTGTTGTAAGTTTTCTACGACCTCCAATGGAGCACCAGCACGCATGGCATAATCGATCAACTCATCTTTTGTTGCGGGCCATGGGGCATCCTCTAAGTAAGAGGCTAATTCAAGTGTCCAGTACATAGTAAGTGTTTTAAAAGGGTTAAACTTTATGAAACCTGCTGCGAAAGTAAAATTTTAGATGGAAAATACAAGTAAAACATCAAAAAAGGAACTTTATTTTTTTTCGGGTATCCAAAAAACCGGGTTCAAACCTTGTTCCTTCAACACCCACCTGGCCAACACAAAGTAGTAATCCGAGAGGCGATTGAGAAATTGTGGGATTTCTAACTGCACTGCCTCTAGCTCGTGCAACGCCCATACCGAGCGCTCGGCACGTCTGCATACACAACGAATAATATGTGCTTGTGCCGCCTCCCAAGAGCCTCCCGGTAAAATAAAATGTTGGATGGGCGACAATTCAGCCTCCATTTCATCCATCCTTTTTTCCAAAAGTTCAATATCCGCTGCGCCAATTTTGGGCAAAGTAATTTTATCCTCCATGCCCGGCTCTGTCGCCAACCAACTGCCGACAATGAACAAACTGTCTTGCACCCATTGATGAAAATCAGAACTCATTTTCGTATTCAACAAGCCGATATGTGAATTCAATTCGTCCACATTCCCATAAGCTTCGATTCGCAAATCATGCTTTTTTAGTCGCTTGGCACCCAAGATTCCTGTAGTCCCTTGATCCCCTGTTTTGGTATATACCTTCATGCCGAAAATCGATTTAATTTTTATCACGCGAATATAGCTTGCGCGCCCTATTTTTGTGAAGATAGCCAAAAAGACAATGACCCCAGAGAAACAAGAAAGATATGACCGTGCTTACTTGAAAATGGCGGTGGAATGGGCCAAGCTTTCCCATTGCACACGCAAGCAAGTTGGCGCGTTGATCGTGAAAGATGGCATGCTCATTTCCGATGGGTACAATGGCACCCCGAGTGGATTCCCCAACACCTGTGAGGCAGACAATGGTGAAACCCATTGGTACGTATTGCATGCCGAGGCCAACGCCATTACCAAAGTGGCCAAATCCACCAATAATGCCAAGGATTCTACGTTGTACATCACATTATCTCCCTGCAAGGATTGCTGCAAGCTCATTCTTCAGGCTGGAATCAAAAGATTGGTGTACAAGGAAGAATACAAAGACAATACTGCCATTGCATTTTTAATGAATGCGGGCATAGAAGTATTGCAAATTGCACAACCCTAAAGATTAGTGAAATGGAACAACACCCAGAAAATCATACTCCCCAACCTTCTGCTCCACCGTTGAGCAGAAAGCGCATTAAGCCCTCGACTGCACAACCTTTGTACTTTGGAATGGTATTAATCGTGGGCATTCTGATAGGAACCTACTTAGCGGATTCCAATCTACTCACCATTAAAACCGGTGCAGAGGAAAATCCAAACAAGCTGGTCAGCCTCATTGATTTTATCGAAGAGAATTATGTAGATAGTGTTGATAAAAGACAACTTATCGATGGTGCTATTCAATCGATCCTTTCTCACTTGGATCCCCACAGCTACTATATCTCACCGGAGGAAATTGCCCAAGCCAATGAAAAAATTCAAGGTGAATACCAAGGGATAGGGATGGAATTCATGATTTACAAGGATACATTGCGCGTTGTCAAAACCATGAAAGATGGCCCAGCAGAAAAGGCAGGCCTGATGACGGGTGACAAAATTGTAAAAGTAGACAACAAGGTTTTGACCGAAAAAGAACTGGCCAATGATCAAGTTCAAAAACTCATCAAAGGAAAAGCAGGAACTTCAGTAACGCTGAACATTCTCAGAGGCAAAGAGTCCAAAGAGATCAAAATCAAACGCGGAAGTATTCCATTGGAAAGTGTGACCGCTGATTTCGTCATTGCTCCAGAGGTGGGGTATGTGAAAGTAGAATCATTTGGACAAAATACCTTTGCTGAATTCGAATCCGCCGTGCGTAAACTGCGCGCCAAGTCTTGCAAGACATTGATCGTTGATTTGCGCGGCAACGGAGGTGGACTTTTGGATCAAAGCTTTTTAATGGCGGAAGCTTTCCTTCCCAAGGACAAATTGGTGCTTTACACAGAAGGCATGCATGTCGGCAAAAAACAATACATCACCCAAAGAGATGGTGAATTCAAAGACATGAAACTGGTGGTTTTGGTGGACCAAAATTCAGCCTCAGCGAGTGAAATATTTGCTGGAGCCCTTCAAGATTGGGATCGCAGCACAACAGTAGGTCGCCGAACTTTTGGAAAAGGCTTGGTGCAACATGAAATCGAACTTCCCGATAGAAGCGCATTCCGATTGACCATTGCGCGTTACTACACCCCAACAGGACGTTGTATTCAAAAACCATACAGCGATAGCACACAATATTCTGACGATTTCACAACTCGTTATTTGCATGGTGAACTTTTCAATTCAGACAGTATTCAAAAAATAGACACGCTAAAATTCATCACCCCTGGAGGCAAGGTGGTATATGGTTCTGGCGGAATCACTCCCGAGGTATTTGTTCCATTGGACACATCCAATGTGTTTGTCATCAACCAACTCATTCTTTCAGGGATTCTTAGAGATTTCTGCTTTGAGTACTTCACGAACAATCAAAAATATCTGAAAGAATTTTCCAATGAAACCGCCTATATCGATGGTTTCAAAGTCACCGAAGCCATGCTCAGTATCATTCAAACCAGAATGAAAAAGGAATGGCCGACAATGAAAACCAAAGATTGGAACAAGGCCAAAGGAGATATCAAAGCCAGAATCAAAGGAACCATTGGGAGGTATTTGTTTGATGACAACACTTTGGAAAAAGTGATGTACAAAAATGACGAGGAACTCCTCAAGGCCATTGATGTCGCTACGGGTAAATCAACAGATACCAAACCCGGCAAAAAAAGAAAATGAGCTTTACACTAGGAAAAGAAGAGCGAATAAAAAGCCGCAAAAGCATCGAGAATTTATTTCGAGAAGCCAAGGCTGTGCGCTCTCCTGCCCTATTGGCCTTGTATCACGTTCCTACTATCAATACCGAACATCGCTTACAAGCGATGTTTACCGTTAGCAAGAAAAACTTCAAACGTGCGCATGACAGAAATGCCATCAAAAGGTATTTGCGCGAATGTTATCGATTACAGAAAAATATTTTAAACGATCTTCCTGGCCCTTTGCACTTGTGCTTCACCTTTACTGGAAGGCAGCTTCCTGAATACGAATATGTGTACAAGAAAGTAGGCGCCGCATTGCTGGAAATTGATCGAATAATGAAATCTACTCCCAAGGATGAAACACCTTCTCAAGAAAAATAGCACACGCATCTTTCTTGCCTTGTTGTTGGCCATAGTGTCCACAGCTGCGCAAGTAAAAGATACCTTGTTTGAAATAACCAAGAACATCGAAATATTCACCGATGTTTACCGCACACTGCAAGAAAGCTATGTCGACGAACCAGAGCCTGGTTTTTTGATGAAAAAAGCCATTGACGCCATGTTGGCTTCATTGGATCCGTACACCGTATATTATCCCGAATCCAGAATTGAAGAAGCCACCTTCATGCAAACTGGGCAGTACGGCGGTATTGGTATCAATACCAAAAGACGTGACGGAAAAATACTGATTACTGATGTGTATGCCGGATTTGGCGCAGACAAAGCAGGACTAAAAATTGGCGACATCATCACCCACATCGAAGGAAAAGACATTTCAAAACTAACCGATGATGAGAGTGGCAATATGATCAAAGGTCAACCCGGAACCTTGGTGAAGCTTACGGTTATCAAAGGAGAGAACAATGAAACCATTAACGTTGAAGTAAAAAGAGAGAACATCAAAAACAAAGATGTTCCATTTTACGGTTTAATTCCCAATACCCAAACAGGATACATCAAATTGGATGGCTTTACCCAAACGGCAAGCACGGAGGTGAAAGAAGCATTTTTAAATCTAAAAAAACAGAACATAGAGGGACTTATTCTTGATCTAAGAGGTAACGGCGGTGGATTGTTGCGCGAAGCGGTTAGCATCGTCAATTTGTTTGTTCCAAAAGGATCTCCGATTGTAGAAACCCGCGGTAGAATCGCTGAATGGAAAAACCAATATGGTGCTCAAGTGGATCCCATCGACACTGAGATTCCGTTGGCTGTTCTGATAGACGAGTTCAGCGCCTCCGCATCAGAAATTGTAGCGGGCAGTTTACAAGATTTGGACAGAGCCGTGGTCATTGGAAAAGAATCATTTGGAAAAGGACTGGTACAGCAAACCGTTGATCTTGCCTACAACACCAAAATGAAATTAACGGTAGCCAAATACTACACCCCCAGCGGAAGATGCGTGCAACGTCTTGATTATAGCCACCGTGATCCCAACAACGGAAAAGTTTCAGCCATAGACGAAGCAGCGATTCAAACCTTCACCACCAAGAGAGGAAGAAAAGTAGTG
>CANHIV010000064.1 GCA_947460525.1 Flavobacteriales bacterium | reverse complement strand
GATGGTTTCGCGCATGTTGGCTGTAATGGCCTTGGGACTTTTTATGTTGATGATCAGCCTTGGCGCGGCCTTTTGGCTAGGGGAGATTTTGGGAAAGGTATACTATGGTTTTTTGTGTGTGGGAGGATTTTACGGAGTGTTGGGATTGGTGTTGTATTTCATTCTGCACAAATGGGTGAAGGAACGTACCAGTGACGCAATCATTACACGAATTCTAAATTAATGGGTATGGAAAAAATCACCTCAGCAAAGGCATTGCGTGCTGCTATTCTTCAATTGGAAGCGCAACAATTGACGCAGGAACGATTATTGAAAGAGCAGTTTGCGATGACCTATGAAGGCATGAAACCCGTCAATCTCATCAAAAGAACATTTAAAGAGATCTTTACATCTTCGGATTTAAAGGATAGTTTATTTGGCGTCGCCTTAGGACTTGTTGCTGGCCATCTTACGAAGAAGGCAGCGGTGGGTTCCACCCATAACCCGTTGAAGCAGTTATTGGGAGCTTTCTTAGAATTGGCCGTGACCAATGTGGTTACTAAAAATTCTGATGGGATAGGATCTAAGGTGATCAACTTGATACAAGACTACCTGAACAAAGGAAAGGACGGTGTTGAGGCTGAAGAATAGTGTCGCGTCTAGAATCGCCTTATTTCTTCTTGCTCTCAATGGCTCCTATTAAAAAGCCATAAGGTTTTAGGGGTTCAATGTGATCACACACGATTTTCAACATGGCCATCAAAGGGATGGCGAGAAAAATGCCAGGCAGTCCCCACAAAAGGCCGCCGATGACCAGGGCGATGATGGTGAACAAAGGATTGATTTTTACTTCAGAGCCAACGATCAAAGGTTCTAGTACCCAGCCTTGGATGAATTGAATAACGGCGTAGGTGCCAATGATGCCTGCCAACATAAGAAAACTTCCGCCTTGCACACCGGCTACAAGTACGGTAATGGTTGTGCCAGTAAAATTTCCAATAAAGGGAACGATTTCTAGCAATCCACAGAGAAAGGCAAAGAACAATGCGTTTTTGACGCCCAATAAAGAAAACCCCACACCATACATCACCCAAAGGCAAACAATCATTTTGGATAGGCCAAGTAGATATTGTTGGGATACATGGCCTACACTGTCGATCACTTTTTCCATTTCACTTCTTTGTGAATCCGACGAAAATTTAAGAATGAATTGTTTGATGTGGCTGCGGTAGTACAAGAGAAACAGGATATAAACCAAGGTTAAAATTAGGTTGGTTAGAAGTGAGGGCAACGAGATGGCAATTTCTTTTAGAAAAAGCGCAATGGCCGGTTGCTGTTTGATGAGTTCTTGGTTTTGTTTTTCTATAGAAATGCCGGAATGGGCAAAGATGTATTTCTGAACTTCGTTGATCAACTCAACGCTTCTTTCTCTTATGATTGAAAAATCATTGGAAAGCGATGAAATCTGATGGCTGAGGAGAATGCCAATTCCAAAGAGTGCTAGCAGTAATATCAAAAGACAAAATATTACTGCCAAGCCTCTTGGTGTTTTTTTGTGTTCCATCCATCGGCATAGCGGCAAGAACAAAGTAGCCATTACTGCACCAACGGACAATGGAATAAGAAATTCCCTTGCAAAATATAAGCCCGCAATAAAAAGAAATAAAAGGAGCAGTTTTTTTAATCCTGAAGCGGAGCTTATTGTCATGTTGAATGGATTGTTTGGCTTATTTCAATGTATTCACGAATGTAAGCAAAATAAACTATTGGATGTTCTTCGTCTCATGAGTCAGGTTTTTAAATGATAGATTTGGCAAAAGGCCCTTATTGAATATTATCCACTTATTGCTCATTTTTGCGTTTGGGCATTCGAAAGGTCAAACCAATTTGTGTTGTAAATATGCCCGTATGGTTGGTGGATACTAGTCTTGAAGTTTGGTTGATGATCGATTCACTCTTCGGGGAAAATAAGTAAGGTGTATATCCAATTTGAAAGAATGGAGATAAGTTTATATTGTTCTTTATTGAGAAGGAATAGCTTGTTTTGAGACTGACATCACCACCTACGCCAAAGGCTTTTGCGCGGATGTCGTCGTATACAAAAGGCTCGTCATTTACATTTCTGAACAATGCGCTGGAAACTGCAGCGAAGATGAGATCCGTGCAAAGCCCTTCCCATTTTTCATAGCTTTCGAAACGAATTACATATCCAACATTTAGAAAATGTAGATTCAATATGTTCACGAAATTTGGATTCTCTGAATAGCTTTGAAAGTAGGAATAGGAAGCGTTTATGCCTTGTTTGAATTTGTTATTGGATGCAAGAATGTACGATAGAGAACCATTAATACCGTGCACAAACAAAGGTTGTTTTTCTTCAAGAAATGGTCTACTGAAATTGTAGGTCTGAATGGCTTTGTCCCATTTGTCTGCATACATGTATTTGTATGAAAGATCAGTTATTATCTCTTGTGCAGGCGCACATACGAAAAGAAACAAAAATATTTTAAGCAATAGAATTCTCATTTCCTCACATCGTTTATCAGATTGATGACCTCTCGGTAGCCTGTTTCAATAGCGCCATGAACCGTTTGATGATGGCCGTTGAGATTCATGGCTTCACCAGCGAAGTATAGTTTTTTGGCAATTGATTCACTGGCTAATTTTCTGGCGTCTCCCATTCCAATGGTGCTATAAGAATAGGCCCCTTTTATATATGGATTGGTGGTCCAGTTTTGAACATGTGAGGCAACAAAGTATGCAGTTGCTTGTCCGTTGTACATGGTGTCTAGTTCTTGCAGCAAAGCAGTGGTAATGGCAGTATCATTTCCCAATGAAGTTAAATACTCGGCTTGTTGCCCCATGATAAAGGCAAGCAGAACATTGTCACTTTGCACTTTGCCAATGCTTTCGTCTGCATATGATGCGCAAACGGAACCGCCAAGAATATTTTCATCGAAAAATTTTGTGCTGAATTTTAGAAAGACTTTCATTCCTGCGTCCATTCCAATTTTTGAAAAGGCTATTGTTTTTTGAGTGGGAAGAGCAGGTATAAATTCAATGTCTCCTGATTTAAGGATGGTAATGGGAACCGTGATGATAACCTTGTCTGCTTTGTATACGTTATTGCTAGAATCAGTAACTTCTATGGTGGATCCCGAATAATCGATTTGTTTAACGGGCGTATTCAGTTGAATTTGATCTTGAACCTGAATCGCGATTTGTTTTTCAATCAGGTCATAAAAAGTTTCTTGAAACTTAAAATCGTCATCACCTGAATTCCAGTTTTCCTCTTCTATTGTTTTCCAATAGGCTGAAAGGCGCGAAGCAGAAGCCCCCGAATCGCCTGCTATGGCCTCTACAATATTCTTGTACTCTTCTCCAAAACCATTTTGTATGGCAAAATCTGCGAAAGAAACATCTGATATGTTTTCTTCATTTGTGAAAATGGCGTTGATGTCTTTGGGTAATGAAGAAACAATTTGATTGTTGAACCAGTATTTTTCGCTGCTATCATCTATTTCAATTGCAGTGTTTGTCTTCCTAATCAAATCACCAACGATGCTATTTTTTCCATGCATCCATTGAGCGCCGATGTCAATTGGGAAATTTGCAAATCCCGTCAGCTTCCCCAATCTTCCGCCATAGTGGGGCGCAGCTTCTAAAATCTGAAAGTCAATTCCTTTTGATTTTAAGACATATCCAGCGTACAAACCTGCTGCACCTGCACCAATAATAATAACCTTGCCTTCAAACGAAATGTCCTCCAATAAGGTGTTTTTTCGACAAGACGAGAGCATTGCTGTAGGCAACAATAATCCTCCAATAGAAAGAAGAGTTGTTTGTGTAATAAATTTCCGTCTTTCCATTTTATGTCAATTGGCACTTTTGCTTGGAATTAAAAATACGGAAACATTAGTTCTCATCAATGCATAAATGATTAAATGATTAAATAAAATAACCCATTTTTATTTTGGTATGGACTTGTATTACCATCTATTTATTTGATTTAAACGATCCAACTATAGGCAGCCGCAGCGGCTAGTTTACGAATTCTTTCTCCAGTTGAAAGATTCTTCAATAACGATGCAACGCCGTATATCCTAATAATCCAAATACTTATCCCTTATTTCTGCAGAAGGCACCATGCAAGAATCACTTTTCCCGAACCATCCATATCGGTGATTGGCGATATAGGTGTATACAGTATCGCGAAGGAACCGAGGAACGATTTTAAAGGCATAGAGTAATGGCCAGGCATAGGAGAGATTTCTGACAATTTCCAGAACCGCATCGCTTTTTTCAAAGTGTGCTTTGCCTTTCAAAAGAACGATGGTCTCCAGCGAATTTTTGAAATGGATTTCGCGTAACCTTTTTTGAGCGACTTCGGATTGCAGAGAAGCAAACTCGAATTTATTTTTTTTATCGTGGCGGATAATGAATTGAACCGATCGTTGGCACAAATGACAAACCCCGTCGTATAGAACGATTAGTTGATTTGGATGGAATGGGGTTGGTGTTTTCAAGATAAAAATTTATTTTAGTGTTCTGTGTTTGGCCTGGGTTTTAAGGTGGTCAAATCGGTCAATGAAATAAAATCATTAGAAACGCGGATACCGAATAGCTTTATATCCTTGAACGAGCAACAAGGGTATCATTCCAGCTAGAATTGAAGCCGTCCACACTTCAGTAGATAACATTTCCAAATCGAGCACTAACCGCATCTGAGGAAATGCATAAACCAAGACCAAAAGAATCGTGCAGATTGAAAGAGCTATCCACACGAATTTGTTTTTGGTTATTTCATTCACTAAAAAATTTGACTTTGCTGAGGACATATTGAAAACATGAAATAATTGAGCAAAAGCAAGCGTTATAAATGCTACATTATTTAAAATTTTGGAATCATTTGAGATGGCGTAGTTGCAATAAAATACAGCAGCAATTACTGATAAAGTCATGGCAGCGGCATATAAATTAATGGTAATCCAATCTTTATTAGAAACAATGCGGTGCTTGGGGTCTCTTGGTGGTCTTTCCATAACTGATTTATCTCCTTTGCCTAAGCCAAGTGCGAGAGCAGGAAAAACGTCTGTTACCATATTTAAGAATAGGATCTGCATTGGAAGTAAAGTAGAGTTGGGTGCAACAAAACCCAAAGTAGTTACAATAAATATTTCACTCAAATTACATGAAACAAGGTAGACTACGAATTTTTGTATATTCTGAAAAATCTCTCTTCCATGGGATACTGCATGTGCTATAGATACAAACGAGTCGTCTTTTAGCACAATACTGGCAGTTTCCTTTGCTACTTGTGTGCCTCTTAGGCCCATAGCAATTCCAATATCCGCTTTCTTAAGAGCAGGTGCATCATTTACTCCATCACCTGTCATGGCTACAATGTTTCCTGCTTTTTGATAAATGTTTACGATTTCTAATTTTTGTTTGGGTGTGGTACGAGCAAATACGGCGGTGGTGAGTATTTTTTTATTCCATTCATCTGAAAGCGATTCCATTGGCGGTATTTCAATTCCAGTAATTGCATTTTGTTCGCTTTCATCCACCAAGCCTACTTTTTTAGCAATATTAAGAGCGGTTAAAGGATGGTCGCCAGTAATCATGACAATTTTTATTCCTGCATTTCTGCAAGACAGCATAGCTTCTTTAATATCTAATCGAGGAGGGTCCAAGAAACCAATCATGGCGACATAGACCAATGCATTCAAATAATCAGTTGTGTCAATTTCAGCTTCTTCCCTATAGGCAAATGCCAACACCCGCAGACCATCCGCTGCCATTTTTTCGGAATCGGAAATGATCAATTTTTTTTCTTTTTCACCCAGATCTATTATGATTGATCCAATTTGCAACTTGCTGCATTTTTCCAGCAAATGTTCAACAGAACCCTTTGCAGCAACAAAATTCCCATTTGCACTTTTGTGCAACGTGGCCATTACTTTGGTGTCTGAACTAAAAGGGATTTCACCAATCCTTTCATATTGTAATTTCAGTTCTTGGGCAGTTGTGCCTGATGCGTTAGCCAGGTGAACAAGTGCAATTTCTATTGGATCACCAGTTAATTCTGTATTGTCATCACCATTTTTTGCAAAACTATTATTGCATAGTGCTCCCGTTAATCTTAATTGTTTAAAACCGGCATCATTTTTTTCAATATTACCTTTTTCAAAATTTAGCACATTGTCTTTTATTGAAACTTTTAATGTTTCTTCTGGAAAGGAAAGCGTATCTACATAAATTTTATTTTCAGTTAAAGTTCCTGTTTTATCTGTCAAAATCACCTTGGTGCTTCCCAATGTTTCAACTGCCGATAATTTTTTAACGATGGCATTTCGCTTTGCCAACAAAAGAATCCCATAAGACAAAGCTACAGTAGCTACAATGGGTAGTCCTTCTGGGAAAGCCGCTACTGCCAAGGCTAT
>CANHIV010000063.1 GCA_947460525.1 Flavobacteriales bacterium | reverse complement strand
GTGTAGGGTCGCATTTCAGGACGAAGACTGACCGGGTCAAAGTGCTGAACGCCTTCAAAAGTGAGCATGCTGTAGATTTGATCGTACATGACATACAATGGTTTTTGATTGGGTCCTCTTCTTTCGTTTTCTGCTAGCACAGCATCGCAAATCTCACTCAAACCTTCCTTGGTGAAAACCGTTCCTGTTGGATTCAAAGGTGAGCAAAGTGCCAATAAGGAAGCTTCTTGAATATGTGGCAAGAGCTCTTCAACAGTGGGCATGAATTTATTTTCAGCTTGGGTCTCAACAAAGACTTGTTGCGCAAAAGTCAAATGCGTATAGTGGTTGTTATTCCATGACGGTACAGGAAAAAGTACTTTGTCATTGGGGTCAACTATCGTTCTGAAAATGGCGTAGATAATGGGACGTGCGCCTCCTGCGATTAAAATCTCTTCGGCATCATAATCCAAACCTTGGTATTTTTTAACGGCATGCACGACAGCCTTTCGCAATTCTACCAATCCATTGGCGGGAGGATAATTGGTCATATCATGGGCATAAGCATCAATGATATTCTTCTTCAGTTCCTGCGGTATGGGGAAAACCTTAGGGTCGAAATCGCCAATTGTAAAATTGAAGATTTTGTTGCCCTTGGCAATCAATTCGCGGATCTCACCACCTAGTTTTATAATTTCCGAACCAATTAAGTTTTCGGCCATTTCAGCCACTTTGGTCGAAGTTGGAGTTTGTGTATCGTTCACTTTAGTTGTTATAAAGAACCCACCATTTTCTTAGGATCTACCCACTCGTCGTATTGCTCAGCCGTCACATAGCCCAAACGCAAAGCTTCTTCTTTCAAAGTAGTTCCGTTCTTGTGCGCAGTTTTTGCAATTTCTGCTGCTTTGTAGTAGCCAATTTTTGTATTTAATGCCGTTACCAACATCAATGAGCCGTTCACCAGCTCCTCAATTCGAGAGTAGTTGGGTTCAATTCCTACAGCGCAATGCTCATCAAAGGATACGCATGCATCGCCTATCAATTCAGCACTTTGTAAGAAGTTGGCGGCCATCAATGGTTTGAATACGTTCAACTCATAATGTCCTTGTGTTCCACCAATCGTGATGGCAACGTCATTGCCCATCACTTGCGCGCAAACCATGGTCAAAGCCTCACATTGCGTTGGATTTACCTTACCGGGCATGATGCTAGATCCGGGTTCGTTTTCTGGAATAAGAATCTCTCCAATACCACTTCGAGGGCCACTGGCCATCATGCGGATATCGTTGGCAATCTTATTGAGTGAAACCGCCAATTGCTTCAATGCACCGTGCGCTTCTACTAGACCGTCATGTGCAGCCAAGGCTTCAAATTTATTGGGCGCAGTAACGAATGGCAAACCGCTGAATTCAGCAATCTTTTTCGCAACCAATTCAGAATAACCACGTGGTGTATTGATTCCAGTTCCTACTGCGGTTCCGCCCAAAGCCAATTCAGACAAATGTGCCAATGTATTTTTGGTAGCGCGAATTCCATGCTCCATTTGTGCAACGTATCCGCTCAACTCTTGGCCCAAAGTAACGGGCGTAGCATCCATCAAGTGCGTACGACCAATTTTCACAACTTCCATGAAGTCGTTGCTCTTTTTTCGCAATGTCGTTTTCAATTGCTCAACGCCAGGAATGGTCTTTTTTACCACCAGTTTGTAGCAAGCAATGTGCATCGCTGTTGGATAAGTATCGTTTGAGCTTTGGCTCTTGTTCACATCATCATTGGGATTCAACAATGGCGTTCCTTCACCCAACTTACCGCCCATCAAAACATGCCCGCGATTGGAGATGACTTCATTAAGGTTCATGTTGCTTTGGGTACCTGATCCGGTTTGCCAAATCACCAATGGAAATTGGTCATCCAATTGTCCTGCGATGATCTCATCACAAACTTTGGAAATCAAATCTCTTTTCTCTTCTGACAACACGCCCAATTCACAATTGGCGTGCGCTGCCGCTTTTTTCAAAACACCAAATGCATAGATGATTTCCTTGGGCATACTGGCCGCAGGTCCAATTTTAAAATTGTTGCGACTGCGCTCTGTTTGAGCACCCCAATACACATGAGCAGGTACTTTAACCTCACCCATGGTGTCTTTTTCAATACGGTATTCCATGTTGTTTTTTATTTCAATTATTCTACTGCGTTTCCTTGCGCCATTAAAAAGGCTTTCAAAAAATCTCCGATATCACCATCCATCACGCCATCGACATCGCTGGTTTCATGTCCAGTGCGAACATCTTTCACCAACTTGTAGGGTTGCATCACATAATTTCGAATTTGCGATCCCCACTCAATCTTTTTCTTTTCAGATTCGATTTCTTCTCGGGCTGCATTTCTTTTTGCCAACTCCATTTCAAACAATTGAGAACGCAACAATTGCATGGCCTTCTCTTTGTTTTGAAGCTGTGAGCGGGTTTCAGTGTTGTCGATGATAATTCCGGTGGGTTTGTGTCGCAAGCGAACTCCCGTTTCCACCTTGTTTACATTTTGTCCTCCAGCACCACCAGAACGGAAAGTGTCCCAAGTAATATCGGAAGGATTGATGTCAATTTCAATGGTGTCATCCACCAGGGGATAAACATAGACGGAAACAAATGACGTGTGGCGTTTGGCGTTGGAGTCAAAAGGCGAAATGCGCACCAAACGGTGAACACCATTTTCTCCTTTGAGCATACCAAATGCAAATTCGCCGTTGAATTCCAACGTACATTGTTTTACACCGGCTACATCGCCTTCTTGTAAATCCAACTCTTTTACGTTGTAGCCATTTTTTTGTCCGTACATGATGTACATCCGCATGAGCATGCCTGCCCAGTCGCAGGACTCTGTACCACCGGCGCCTGCAGTAATCTGCATGACGGCACTTAAACCATCTTCTTCAGCGGAGAGCATGTTTTTGAATTCGAGCTCTTCAATTTTCTTTTCAGTAGATTGATATTGCTCGTCCAATTCATCTTCAGTGGCTGCGCCTTCTTTAAAGAAATCATACAGCACAAAGAGATCTTCTACACCAGAATGGCAAGAGTTGTGGGCTTCGACCCACATTTTGCGGGTTCGGATTTGACGCATAATAACCTCAGCTTTCTTGGGATCATCCCAGAAAGAAGGGTCTTGCGTTAGTTTTTCATCTTCTTGAATTTGGAGCTTCTTAGTCTCCACGTCAAAGGTACCTCCCGAGCGCGAACACGCGCTCTTTCAGCCCTTCGATTGCATCTACTGTGACAGTCATTGTGGGTGAAAAATAATTTGCCTCAAAGATACAATGTTTCTTTGGGACAAAATATTCTATTTCAATAAATCAAGTAGGTTTTTGATCCTTACCCTTCCGCATGTTGGGGATCCACCCAATCACCGTATTCTCGGATTAAGCCAATGAGTTCTTCTACTGCATTTTCTTCAGGAACGTTTTTCTTGACCACGGTTTTTTCTTTGTACAAAGTGATTTTCCCTGGTCCTGTTCCCACATAGCCATAATCGGCATCGGCCATTTCACCCGGTCCATTGACAATGCACCCCATGATTCCAATTTTCACCCCTTTCAAATGGGAGGTTCTGGAGCGAATCTTGGCTGTGGTTTCTTGCAAATCAAACAAAGTTCTACCGCAAGAAGGGCAAGAGATATATTCCGTTTTGGATATACGTGTTCTTGTTGCTTGCAATATACCAAATGAAGTAGAGTTGACGCGTTGGTTGGCAATGTTGTGGGCTTGAAGCCAGAGACCATCGCCCAAACCATCAATCAATAAAACACCGTTATCGGCCGCCGAATCCAACATGAAAGTGTCTTCATCCGTATTGTTATAGCTTGAAAAATTGATGACCGGTTGAGAGATATTTTGCGCAATAAGTCCCAAATAGGCGGATCGCATGTCCATCATTCTCAAAGAATGATCACTGCTTAAAACAAATACAACGTTGGTAGTATTCTTAAAGAAATCAAGGGAGGTTTCGTCAATTTTGGAGTTGTCCAATTTGAC
The DNA here is from genome assembly GCA_947460525.1 of Flavobacteriales bacterium. Classification (GTDB taxonomy): domain Bacteria; phylum Bacteroidota; class Bacteroidia; order Flavobacteriales_D; family Sanyastnellaceae; genus CAMCTV01. The sequence goes on along the minus strand of CANHIV010000063.1, from coordinate 2,415 downwards.
AAAATTTAATGCGTCGTGAACTTTTTCTTGTGACATAAATTGCTCCATATCCCAAAGAGGATAGCAGCGTTCATGCATTTGTGATCTCCAAATTTGCGCATCTTGAATGACACCCAAAGTTCCTGGAATCTCAAAGCCCAAGGTGTGCTGACCAATGTAGATATAGTCACAAGCCAAATCGCTCAAATTCCATTTGTCCATGGGCACGCTGTAAGCGTATCCAGCACTGAAAAAGGTAGCGGGTTGAATTTCTTTTTTGTCACTCAAATCCATGACCACCACGGGGACATGTTTGCCACCGATGTTGGATACAGCGTGGCTTTGTCTCCTTTGGTATTGATAAGGATTTAATGTGTATGCGCGCTCTTTGGTGCGGGGCGCTTTTTCTCTGCTGACATAGCGGTCAACCAACGTTTTGGCTACGGGAATTTCGAATTCAGGGGCTTCTGTCAATGAAACCCTGATGGTGTCGCCAATGCCGTCTTCTAGAAGTGCACCAATGCCCACCGCTGATTTGATTCTACCATCCTCGCCATCACCAGCTTCGGTTACACCCAAATGCAAGGGGTAATTCATGTTTTCCTTCATCATGGTGTCCATGAGCAAGCGATAGGCTTGCACCATCACCAAGGTGTTGGAGGCTTTCATGGAAATAACAATCTCATGAAAGTTGTTTTTTTGGCAAATGCGAAGAAACTCCATTGCACTTTCTACCATTCCTTCAGGCGTGTCGCCATATCTGCTCAGAATGCGATCACTCAATGAGCCGTGGTTGGTGCCAATGCGCATGGCAGTTCCATATTCTTTGCACAAAAGAACAAGCGGAGTAAAACGCTCTTCGATTCGTTTTAGCTCCGCTTGATAAGTATCATCTGTGTACTCAATTTCTTCAAACTTTTTCTTGTCCGCATAGTTGCCGGGATTGACACGAACTTTCTCGATTAATTTGGCAGCAATCTCAGCAGCATTGGGTGTGAAGTGAATATCAGCCACCAAAGGCGTATTGTACCCTTTGTCAACAAGCGCTTGCTTGATGACCGCTAGATTTTCAGCTTCATTTTTACTTGGAGCGGTGATACGTACCAATTCACATCCTGCATCAATCATGCGAATGCTTTCAGCGACTGTGCCTTCCGTATCCATGGTGTCCTTGGTGGTCATACTTTGGACACGAATCGGATTTTCACCACCAATCCCAATGTTTCCTACCTTGACGTTGCGGGTTGGAAATCTTTTGTATTGAAATAAATCGAGTGTATACATGCTTATTTGTTCGCGTTGTAACGCTCAGACACTATTGTCCAATTGATTACATTGAAGAATGCGTTGATATAATCTGGACGACGGTTTTGGTAGTGCAAATAGTAAGCATGTTCCCAAACATCAATGCCCAAAACTGGGAAGCCTCCGCATGTGCCTGGCATCAATGGATTGTCTTGGTTGGGAGTGGAACAAACTTCAACTTTACCACCCTTGTGAACACAAAGCCATGCCCAACCTGAACCAAAACGGGTAGTCGCGGCCTTGGCAAATGCATCTTTGAAATTTTCAAAAGAGCCAAATGCTTCATTGATGGCATTGGCCAACTCGCCTTCAGGAGCATTGGCACCACCTGGTGTCATGATGTTCCAAAACAAATTGTGGTTGTAAAAACCACCACCATTGTTGCGAATTGCGGGCGTTTCAAATCCTTCAACCATTACTTCCTCGATTGATTTTCCTGCCAAAGGAGAATTTTCTAAGGCAGCGTTCAAGTTGTTGGTGTAGGCAGCGTGATGCTTAGAGTGATGGATTTCCATGGTTCTTGCATCAATGTGCGGCTCCAATGCATCGTAAGCATATGGAAGAGGGGCTAATTCAAATTTCATATTGGTTTTTTTTTGCGAAAATAGTTTACTAGTTGAAAGGTTGCTGAATAAGATGATCAACAGCCACAAAATTTGTCTAAAATTGGGTTTCATTCTAGTTAAAAAAAATAAGTGACAAAAATGTTCATTTATGCCGTTAAATCGGAATTCCTTTTCGATATTTGCAAAGGAGTGTCAGCACTTCACAACCGAACAAATAATATTGAAACCAAATGGGATTGTTTAGCTTCCTCACGCAGGAAATTGCTATAGACTTGGGAACGGCCAACACAATTATCATCATGAATGATAAGGTAGTGGTGGATGAGCCCTCAATTATTGCCAAAGATCGTACTTCAGGAAAAACAGTAGCAGTGGGCCGTCAGGCGCAGCAGATGCATGGCAAGACCCATGAAAATATCAAGACCATCCGTCCTTTGAAGGATGGAGTAATTGCGGATTTTCATGCGGCTGAGGATATGATCAAGGGAATGATCAAGATGATCAACCGTGGTAGAAATTTGTTCCAACCGTCATTGAGAATGGTGATTTGTATTCCATCTGGAAT
>CANHIV010000062.1 GCA_947460525.1 Flavobacteriales bacterium | reverse complement strand
GCGTCTTCTGTTCCTCTAAATGGAGTAACAGATTTGGCTCCAGGCGAACGAGTGCTCTTTATAGAGGGCAATGGTTCAATGGTTTCGGGATTCAATGGTCTTTGGGGACTATCCAATATCCAAGTCGGTAATTATGTAGGGGCAAATGTTGGCTTGAGTTCAGCAGGGGACGGGGTAATCATTTTTGACGCATCTGGACTTGAAGTGACGCGTGTTGGCTTTGGTGCTGCAACTGCAGGAAAAAGTTTTTACTGGGGGTATGATGTTTCAGGTCAATTCAACACCAATTATGTAGGTGCAAGCAATGTCGGTTTGGTTTCTTCATTGGGAACAATGGAAAGTCAAGTCACTTTTGTAAGTGCTGACGCATCGGCCAACTGGGCATCTCCAGGCACTTCAATAGTTACTTGTGCTCAACTTAATCCTTATTTCCAAGACGCGGACAACGATGGTTACGGAAATGTAGATGCGGTAGTTGATGAGTGTATTGCCCCCAATGGATATGTGGCCAACGATGGTGATTGCGATGACAATAATGCCGTATTGAATGCAGGAGCAATTGAAATTTGCAATGGCGCCGATGACAACTGCGACGGCGAGGTGGATGAGTACGTCATGAATGCTTATTACATTGATGCGGATTTGGATGGTTTTGGAAATTTGAATGAAATGGTATTGGCTTGTGAATTGCCTGTTGGCTTTTCTGACAATGCTGATGATTGCGATGATGCGATGTTGTTGTACTTGGATTCAGACTTGGATGGTTTTGGAGGGTTGGTGTTGGATGGTTGTGGAGTAGAGACTTCCAATGATTGTGATGATTCTAATGTTGCCATTTACCCTAATGCAACCGAGATATGTAACGAGCAAGATGACAACTGTGATGGTTCGATTGATGAAGCTGTTCAAAGTTTGTATTACTCGGATGAAGATGGAGATGGCTTTGGTAACTTGGATGCACCGGTATATGCTTGTTCTGTTGAGAACGGAATTGTAGAGAATAGCAATGATTGTGACGACAACAATGCATCGGTTTATCCTCAAGCAGTGGAAATCTGCAACTTGGTGGATGACAACTGTAACCTTGAGGTAGATGAATTTGCTGAAGTTTCTTTCTATCAAGATTTGGACGGTGATGGGTTTGGAAATTCCAATGAAATGATCATGGCGTGTTTCCCTATTCAAGGGTATGTTTCTAATGACCAAGATTGTGATGACAATTTGATAACCTATGCTGATAATGACGGTGATGGATTTGGAGGCGATGTTCCTGATGCTTGCGGTGTATTGAATCATGACGACTGTGCTGATTTTGATGCTAACACTTATCTAGAAGCTCCTGAATTGTGCGATGCGATTGATAACAACTGCAATGGCGATATCGACGAATTGTTTGGACAAAACATGTTTTACGCGGATGAGGACGGAGATGGATTTGGTGATTTGAACAATGTTATTTTCGCATGTGTGCAACCAGAAGGAGCTGTTACCAACAGTGACGATTGTGATGATGCCAATTTGACTTATGAAGATTTGGATGGTGATGGTTATGGAAGTGATGTGCAAATTTCTTGTGGTGTTTTATTGGGTGGAGATTGTGATGACTTCTCCAATACGTTGAATCCAGGAACTGCGGAGGTTTGTAATGAACAAGATGACGATTGTGATGGCGAAGTGGATGAATTTGTTTTAACAGCTTTCTATGGAGATGCTGATGGGGATGGATTTGGTTCAGCCAATGATGCGGTGTATAGCTGCGCGGTTGTTCCTGGGTATGTATTAAATAATGACGATTGCGATGATGCAATTTTCTTGTATGAAGATTTGGACAGTGACGGCGAAGGTTCATTGACTCTTGCGGCATGCGGAGTGGACAACAGTTTGGATTGTGACGATAGCAATGTTGAAATCAATACCCTGGCCGCTGAAGTTTGTGATGGTCAAGATCAAAATTGCAACGGTGAAGTAGATGAAAACGTAACGACTCTTTTCTATGCAGATGCGGATATGGATGGTTTTGGGGATGTGAATCAGTTTGTTTTAAGTTGTGATGCACCTCAAGGATATGTAGATAATTCAGATGATTGTGACGATTTAAATCTGACTTATTTGGACGAAGACGCGGATGGATTTGGAAGCATGACATTAAGTGCATGTGGTGTGGATAACAATACCGATTGTAATGATTTTGAGGTTACTTATATGGATGCAGATGGTGATGGATTTGGATCGATGGATTGGGTAGCCTGTGGGGTTGATAACGATATTGATTGTGATGATGCGAATGCTGCCATCAATCCTTTGGCAATTGAAATCTGCAATGAGGTGGATGAAAACTGTAACGTAGAGGTGGACGAGGGCGTTTTGAATGTATATTATTCAGACGCGGACAATGATGGATTTGGGAGCCAGAATGATGTTGCTTTTGCCTGCATAACGCCAGCGGGTTTTGTTTCTAATGCAGATGATTGCGATGATGCTGTTGTATTGTATGTAGATGCGGATGGCGATGGTGAAGGTGGTGATATTGCTGCAGCTTGCGGTATTGCTATGACAGGTGATTGCAACGATATGAATTCCATGATCAATTCCAATATGTTGGAAATATGCAATGGCATAGATGACAACTGCAATGTTGAGGTGGATGAAGGCGTGGGTCAAGATTTCTATGCTGATAACGATGGGGATGGCTTTGGCAATTTGAATGTCTCGGTTTATTCTTGCAGCCAGCCATTGGGGTATGTTTCCAATTCATTTGACTGCGATGACAATTTGATCTTGTATCAGGATTTGGATTTTGATGGATTTGGTAATCAAACGGTAGATGCATGTGGTGTTGCCAATAGTTTGGACTGTATTGATTTTGATGATACTGTTAATCCATCAGCAATTGAGACTTGTGACAACGTTGATCAAAATTGCGATGGTCAAGTAGATGAAGGATTGTTGGTGAATTATTACGCAGATGCTGATGGCGATGGTTATGGAGATAGTCAAAATGCAATAAGCGTTTGTGAGGCAACGGCAGGATACGTTGTGGATAGCACAGATTGTAATGATAGTGATGCCATGATTAATCCAGGAGCTGCGGAAATTATAGACAATGCTATCGATGAAAACTGTGATGGTCAAGTAGAGGTTTTGGTTTTGGAATCGCCAGAAATGAATTGGGAAATGTATCCCAATCCAGCCAGTGAAAAAGTGTCTGTAAGCTTGTCAAATATCCCATCCAATGAAATTGTGATTTATCAATCCAACGGGCAGATGGTAAGTCGATTCACTGTCAATCAAGCAAAATTTATTATTGACGTTCAGGAATTAGAGAACGGAATTTATTTCTTACGAATAGGTTCTGAATCTAGGATGTTCGTTGTAACCCATTAGTAGGAGGTACCCTTACTAATACTTGTTTTATTATTTTTTTCAGCTAAAGGCCTGCACAACGGTGCGGGCCTTTTTATTGCAAAAACACACCCTTAACATTAGGATAGCAATCATTCACTCTTCTTCATTCTTATATAATCTATGATTAATTCATGAGGAGAATTGAAAAAGTAATATTGCCCTGCAATGAAAAGGGCTTTTTTACTAATAATTACGTTCACTATTGGATTGAGAATGTTCTCACAAATAGGAGTTGAAGGCGTTTATGTAGAGCAATATTATTGTGTGTCGTCCCAGGATTTAAGTGACAAGAATTTGATAGGAGACTTGGAAGAAGGAATGTGCACGTACAGAATTTATTTGGATCTTCTTCCGGGTTATCGATTTCAAGCAGCTTATGGTACCGAGAAGCATCCTCTGGTGATCAAATCAAATGGATTGTTTTACAATCATCCTGAAGTAGGAAACGCACAACCCAATCTAATTCCCTCAAGAACGTTAAAGAACAACGTTGTTCTTTTAGATTCATGGTTAACGGCAGGTGCTGCTGGAGAGAATTATTTGGGAGTGCCCAGAAAATTTGACACCCAAGGAGAGATTGTATTTCAAAAAGGTTTCTTTAAATCTACCACCAAAGAGTCTAATCTGTCTTTTCAAGAATGTGACGGTATGTATTATCGTCAGTTTCCAAGCGTTCCAACTTTTTACCAAATGGATGATGCCTTAAAGGGATTGGCAGCGGTTTCACGAACAAATACAATTGAGCTAACCAATGGTGCATGGGCATGCATGGGTAAGGGAGCGGTTGGAGTGGATTCAACCGGAACCAATATGGTTTTGATATGTCAATTGACAACCAAAGGAAATTTGGAGTATTCATTGAATATCATGGTAGGAAGTCCTGATGGAAAAAGTACCAAGTATGTATATGATAATGCACAAGATGGTGAAGTGGCTTTGGCTTTTCTAAAAGGAAATGCTGAAGCATTTGCACCGAAAAGTGTAAAAAAGAAAAAGAAAAATAAAAAAAGAAGTTAATATGAAAAAGATTTTATTCGCTTTTGGAATGTTGTTTTCCGGTTCAATTTATGCGCAAAATGGTTTGCAGTCAGTTGTTGTAGAGAAGTATTACGTAAGTGATGCCGCTGACTCTGTAGATGCGTCAGATAATGGCGCGGTGTATCCATTGTATGTGGGTTCTACCACCTACAGGGTTTATGCTGATTTGTTGCCTGGTTACAAGGTGATTCAAATGTTTGGAAGTCCTACGCATCCTTTGAATATTTCTACGACTACATCTTTTTACAATGACCCCAATTATGGAGTGGCCATTTATTCAGGAACCAGCATCAACAACACCAAGAAGAATACCATGCTCATTGATTCCTATTTGACGATTGGTTCAGTTGCCAATGGATTGTTGGGAGTTATAAAGGAAGAGGATACGGATGGTACCATTGGAAACAATCAGGGCATATTGGCCAACAATGATATTTCTGCAGGTGCTCCAATCACGGGTGCTAATGGAGTTGACGGTTTGATGCCGGGTAGCTCAATCATGCCCAATGTTTTGGGAATTACCGATGAGACAGCATTGTTTGATCAAACACCAGGTTCTGTTTTTGAGATCAATAACGCAACGATTGCAGCGCTTGGTGGAGTAGAAGGTGTTACACCATCCAACCATGTATTGTTGGGGCAATTCACGACCAACGGGACATTTAGCTTCAAGTTGAATTTGCAATTGGCGACACCAATAGCTGGTGGAAGTGAAATTTATGTTGCTGAGAACCCTATAAATGGTGAAATTGTAGACTCCACTTTGATTTTTGTTAGCGTAAATAACGTGGATACCACAGATACTACTACCAATGATATTATTGTTCGCAGTAACCATAAGGGATTTGAATTGTATCCCAATCCCGCGACAAGTGAAATCAATATCATGGCATTTGATCAAATGAATCAAAATGCATATTTCGAAATTGTTGACGTATTGGGCAATGTTGTTGAACGTCAAAAGTTGTACACTGCTCAAACCAAAGCTTCTGTGGATCACCTTGCCGCGGGCTTGTATGTTGTAAGAATTCATCAAGGGGCAGAAGTAAGTTCACAGCGTTTTATTAAGCGATAAAATCCAAGTGGTATGCGATTAAGATTGATCTTTTTTTCACTTTTGATTTTAGGTGCTTTCACTTCAAATGCTCAAGGGGTGTTGAAGGGAAAGGTGACCGATGAAAAAGGTGAGCCTGTATTTGGTGTAATTGCCGTGGCTGTGGAAGATCAGTCGATTTTGGCGCAAACAGATTTTGAAGGAAATTTTCAATTGAAATTTCCAACTTCGCAAGAATATACGTTGAACTTTGTTTTGGTGGGATACAAGACCACCATCGAAAAAGTTCAATTGCAAAAAGCTGAGGTTCTATCCAAAGAATTCACGTTGTATTCATCTGCATTTTTCTCCAAGGATTTGGTGATCAATGCAAAGACAGTGAAGGCCAGCGATAGTTACATGGAGAAATTTAAAATCAATTCGGCAACGACCATCGATTTTATTTCATCTGAGATGATGAAGAAAACGGGTGATCAAAATGTTGTGAATGCGATTTCCCGTGTCTCTGGTGTTTCTCAATCAGGCGGTTTAATAACAGTGCGAGGAATTGGTGACCGTTACGTAAAGACCACCTTGAATGGCAGTCGCATTCCTACGCTGGACCCACTGACCAATAACATCAAGTTGGACATTTTTCCTTCTAGCTTAATAGATAACATTGTCATCACCAAAACGGCATCCGCAGAGCTTCCAGGTGATTGGTCAGGTGCGTATATTTCTGTTGAAACAAAAGACTACCCAGATAAACTTACTGTAAATGTCGAGTCGCAGTTTGGTTACAATCCGCAAGTTTCATTCAAAGATTTTGTTTCATCGGAACGCAGCGGAACAGATTGGTTGGCATTTGATAATAGCTACCGTGTTCGCAACTCGGATGACGTCGTTTCTCCTGTCATTGCGCCAAGCACCTACCAAGAGATGGTGGCATTGGGATTGGGAGATTACTTTCATCAGAT
>CANHIV010000061.1 GCA_947460525.1 Flavobacteriales bacterium | reverse complement strand
TACCCTGCGGGAGGGTTACACGTTGAGACTACGCCATTGGCATCACCATATCCATCGCCATCTAAGTCGGGAGCGTAATTTTGCGGTGTCGCACAATCAGAGGCGTTAATCGTGAAATTGCTTAAATTGCTTGCGCCGCTATACATCCAAATTTGGATATAAACCAAAGTCCCGGGAGTGTTATTAATTGTGAGTTCGGGCATTAAGGCATTCGGTGCGTTAAATGCGTCGTCATTGCATCCTGCTGGAGAATAGGTGTTGTTTGTAGGATCGTATATCCACGCGGCTATACCGGGATCTCCGGTTCCTGTTGGTGAAACATAGAGCTGTCCCGAAGCGGGAATTACCATTAGAATCCAGGCATCAGGATTTGGACTACCAGCTGTATTACCAGCACATCCCGGTGCTGGAGTTACAGTACTTACCGTAACACTTATTCCATTTGTTGTAGGAACAGTACCTCCCGCGGTAGGGTCATAAGGCACGTCCGTTGCAGGATTGGGATCATCAGCCAATTGAGCACTCAATACATTAAAACTGATAATTGCAGTTAGCGTTAATATGTTTTTAATGATACCCATAATTTTTATTTTCTCAAGACGAAAGTTCATACCTCGCGAATATAATTTAAATTAATTGTCACTTTGTAAATTCATTACGATAAGGAAGTTCAGTTTTGTCAACAAAATAATGACTATGCAAAACATTCCTTTTTATTTAAAAGACGACGGAGCTCAACAATATGTTGCTTGGCAGGCGGATCAAGTTGAGAGACAGTCTGGTTTACTGGCCTTTATGGGCGGACAGTGTATGATCCAACCCATGAAAGATGGGCGTTGGCACATCATGAATGGCCCATTGGGTAGGTGGCAAATTGTTGATCAATTGGATATGTTTGATTGGCAAGTGTTGAAGGCTTTTTGCACTTTGGGTGAAGACGAGCAGCAGCGAATGCGCATTTTTATGACCCAACGTGCGGACAGATTTTCGAGTATCCTGCATGTTCTTCCTCAGAATAATGTTTCTTGGAAAAATTCTTTTTTGATTGCTTTTTCAAAAATGCTTCAGGAATGTGAGGCTTGAGTTAAATTCGTCCAATGCAAATGAGACGAGCGGCCAACATAATCATTAGGGTCTTTGGGATATTGATTTTTTTCATTTCAATATCGGCCCATGCGCAAGAAAGAAAGAAGGAAGAAAAGAAAAAGGCAGAGAAGAAGACCTATGAACCCTCATTTACGGTGCATACCTTGCGAGGGCCAGTAACTTTCGATACGCGTTACAGCAAGTTCAGAATTGAAACTTCGTTTGACTCAAAATACACCTGGTTTTCACGCAATGATGCCAGATATTTCGGTGGTAAATTGGGGTGCAATATTCGTCGAGTGACGAGAATGGGATATAGTTTCTACTCTTTCCTTGGTGGTAGTAATTATAGAGAGGTGGAACAACGCTCTGCCGGATTTGATCATGTCAATGTGATGAGTTGGTACCAGGGATGTTATTTGGAAAGGTCGGTTATTGTGCTACCACGAACGGAATTGAGTTTGGGAGGATCTTATGGAACGGGTAGATTGAGGTTCAAACGATATGTGGACAGTGGGAAAGAATATTTTGATTTGGAGAAATTGAAATACCACTGCGCAGAAGCCTATATGCAGGGAACCTTGCGCGCTACTTATTTCATGACGCTTACCGGGGGAATAGGTTATCGTTGGGCGCTGCCGGAGAAAACGGAGCCCGTGTTGACTTCATGGGTCAATTCCCCATATGTGAATTTTTCCGTGGGGATTAGTGTTTGGCGTATGTTCGCCGGAATTTTTAGTCAAAACATTCGAGAGGTATACTAATGTCAAAAGAACGTCTGTTGGAATTGCGCTCACTTTTGCACGAGCACAATCATCGCTATTATGTGTTGCATCAACCCACTATTTCAGACTTTCAGTTTGATTCGTGGATGAAGGAATTGGAAGCCCTAGAGACTTTTTTTCCTGAAATGTTGGACAACAACTCACCGACAAGGAGAGTTGGTTCAGACATTACATCCAAATTTGAAAAGGTAGAACATGTCAGACCGATGCTTTCTTTAACCAACTCTTACAGTGAAGAGGAAGTTGCGGATTGGGTAAATCGCATAGACGAATCAGTAGGGGGAGAGATTGACTACGTATTGGAATTAAAGTACGACGGTGTTGCGGTATCGTTGCACTATGAGGAAGGAGTATTGGTGCGTGCTTTGACGCGTGGTGATGGCAAAGTAGGGGAGGACGTCACGGCAAATGTTCGCACGATCAAGAATATTCCGTTGCAATTGACGGGAGATTATCCCAAATCTTTCGAGATAAGAGGAGAGGTGTTTTTGCCGCGCGAAGCATTTGAGAAGATGAACGCGGAGCGGGCTGAAATTGGAATGGACTTATATGCCAATCCAAGAAATACAGCATCTGGCACATTGAAGCAATTGGATAGCAAAGAAGTTGCCAAACGACCACTTAGCTCATTGATGTACTTTGTTCTTGGAGATGAAGGATTGGCCGCAACCCACTCTGCACGAGTGGAGCAAGCGAGATCATGGGGTTTTGATGTTCCTTATGCCAGCAAGAGAATGATTGAAAGATTGAAGAGTGTTGAGGAGATGATGGCGTTCATTCATTATTGGGATGCGCATCGAAATGAGCTGACTTTTGATATTGATGGTATTGTTCTAAAGGTAGATAAAATAGCGCTTTGGGATGAGCTTGGAATGACGGCTAAAAGTCCGAGATGGGCAACCGCTTATAAATTCAAAGCAGAAAAAGTTTCTACGCAATTGGAGCAAATTACTTACCAAGTAGGACGAACAGGAGCCATTACACCAGTCGCAAATTTGAAGCCTGTTTTTTTGGCGGGCACTACTGTTAAAAGAGCGTCATTGCACAATGCCGATCAAATAGAGAAGTTGGACATTCGCGAAGGGGATTGGGTTTTTGTAGAGAAGGGGGGTGAGATCATTCCAAAAATCACCCACGTGGATCTTTCGCATTCGCGCGGAAGTGAAAACCCTCACCGTTACATTTCAACTTGTCCTGTATGTTCTACTCCTCTGCTAAGAATGGACGGCGAGGCGCAACACTACTGTCCGAATAGAGATGGATGCTCACCACAAATCATTGGCAAGTTGGAGCATTTTGTTTCCAGAAAGGCGATGAACATGGAGGGTTGGGGAGTAGAAACGTTGACTGCTTTTTATCAATCTGGATGGGTAACCAATGTTGCAGATTTGTTCGCCTTGAAATTGTCAGAGATGGTGGGTTTTGAATATTGGGTGGAGGATGAAGTGTCGGGCGAAAAGAGAAGAAGAACATTGCAACAAAAGACAATAGACAACTTGCAAGAGGCATTGAAAGAATCTAGAAATGTACCGTTTGAAAGGGTGCTTTTTGCCATTGGAATTCGACACGTTGGAGAGACAGTAGCCAAGCGTCTTGCAAAGCATTTCAAATCCGTGGATCGATTGATGATGGCGAGCTATGATGAATTGATGGCAGTGGCCGATGTCGGAGATAAAATTGCGGAGTCTGTGATTTCTTTTTTTCAGCTTTCGTCCAATTTGGAATTGATCAATCTACTAAAAGTAGCTGGATTGCAATTTGAAATGGAACAGGAGGAATTGGGAGAAGAACTTGCTCCTGTTTTGGCTGGAAAAATCTTTGTTGTTAGTGGTGTTTTCTCGAAGTATTCAAGAGATGAATTGAAGCAGGATATTGAGAAAAGAGGCGGTAAGGTAAGCGGCAGTATTTCTTCAAAAACAAGTTTTGTTGTGGCAGGAGATGATATGGGACCTTCAAAGCGACAGAAAGCAGAGGAATTGAATATTCCAATTTTAACGGAGCAGATGTACATTGAAATGATTTCGGCATAATGCGTTTGCAATATCATCAAGGAAAAAATTTTGGGGATCAATTGAATCCTTTGATTTTTAATTATTTCTTTCCGGGGTATTTTTCAGAGGGTTCTGAAGGACCAACCGTGTTGGGCATTGGTTCAATTTTGGGATTTTCTCAGAAGTATGCAGGGAAGAAAATTGTTTTTAGTTCGGGGTTTGGCGATGGCGCTTCGTCAACGTATGGGAGCTTGCCGAAGGATGTTAGTGCTTTTGATTTCATCACCGTGCGAGGACCACTTACCGCAAAGCTTTTGGGATTGACAGAGGAGCGGTGGGTAACGGACGGAGCTATTCTTTTGGCTGGTATGAATTTGAAATTTCCCGAACGGAAAAAGGTAATCTCCTTTATGCCGCATTTGGGGAGCGAAGCGTTTTACGATCATGAAATTATTTGTAAGGAAATGAATTGGCAATTCATTAGCGCAAGTGAATCCGTGGACGTTGTTCTTGAAAAAATAGCCAATTCTAGTGTTGTTATTACGGAAGCTATGCATGGTGCTATAGTTGCCGATACTTTAAGGGTTCCATGGATTCCATATGTAGGTTTTAAAACAATTAATTCATTTAAATGGCAGGATTGGTGCGGGTCAATGGAAATGGAGTATCGTCCTGTTCATTTAACTCCCTATTTCTCAGCAGCCAAAGTGAAAGAGCTTGTGAATTTGAAGTATGGAAATGGGATGTTCAAATTTTTTGCACCCATTATTACAATTTTGATGGAATGGTGGATGAAGAGAGTGATGAGTAAGAATTTAAAAAAGCTCAGGGGCATTGAAATAGCGAATGACTCCTTCTTAAGTAAAGACGAGGTTTTTGCCAATAGGTTGAAGCGCATGTTAGGGAAAGTAGAAGAATTTAAAAACAAGTATCCAATTTAAATATGGAATTAGAAGTAAAAAGAAAGCAAGAAAAGTTGGATGCGTTTGCACGGCTTTTATCTGTTATGGAAGATTTGAGAGCCGGATGTCCATGGGATCAAAAACAAACATGGGAAAGCCTTAGGCACCTTACAATTGAGGAAGTTTACGAGTTGGGAGATGCCATCTTGGATAATGATCAGGATGAAGTAAAAAAGGAAATTGGGGATATATTTTTACACCTTGTTTTCTATTCAAAAATTGGAGAAGAGAAGGGGCATTTTGATGTTGCGGATGTCTTGAATGCCATTTGTGAAAAATTGATCTTTAGGCATCCTCATATTTATGGAGATGTTCAAGTTAAGGATGAAGAAGAGGTGAAGTCCAATTGGGAAAAGTTGAAATTGAAAGAAGGGAAGAAGAGTGTTTTGGAAGGTGTTCCAAAATCTTTACCCGCCATGGTGAAGGCGCAGCGAATCCAAGAGAAAGCGCGGGGTGTGGGTTTTGATTGGGACAATGATTCTCAAGTGTGGGACAAGGTTGTAGAAGAGTTGAATGAATTTAAATCGGCTTGTGATACGATGAACGACCAAGAACAAATGTCGGAGTTGGGCGATGTTCTTTTTTCAATTATCAATTTTGCTCGGTTTAAGAATTTGAATCCTGAAGAGGCCTTGGAGCGCACAAACAAAAAGTTTATTTCAAGATTTCAATACCTGGAAACTTGTATCACCAGAGATGGAAAGAATTGGGAAGACATGAATCTAACCGAGATGGATGTGTATTGGAATGAAGCCAAGAAGCTGGGGTTGTAGTTATTCTCTTAACTGAAAATGAGCGATTCCATCGATAAGTCGCCAATCTACAATTTCCCATCGGATCAATTTGGCCAATATTTTTTGTAGCACTTGTCTTTTTATTCCTGTTGTTCTTGCCAATTTGCTCAGCGTGCTTCCCCCTTGATCGAGGGCTTGGAGCAAGGCTTGTTCTTTTTCGGAATAGAAAAATTTCTCTGGCCTATCTGTTTCTGCAATTTGCCAAACGTCTTTCATAACGGCAGGCGCTAAAATATTTTCATCGTGATCACGAAGAAATGCCTTGCTCACGTTTATCTCATATTCGGCAAGAATGGGTTTATTAACGGCTTCAGGAACTTGAACTTCAAGAACGATTTTATCATCGATTTTCCATGTTTGGTAACTCAGTTGAATCGATGGCGTGCAATACTTTTCAGCGGCCCATTCCAACATGTGGTATTCTTCCTCTTGTTTTACGCCAGCAATCTGGCCGTTGTCTTTAACGCCAACCAACAATCTTCCGCCAACGGTATTGGCAAAGGCGCTTAATGTTTTAGAAATTTTACGCGCATCATCGACGCGAAGTTTGAAGTCTTGCTGAAAGTGTTCACCCTCGGCAATCCATTTGAGAATATAAGGCTGCGTAACAAAACGTTGTCGCATATGCTAACATTGTAAACTGAGTAGCGTGATATCGTCAATTTGCTCATCTTGGCCACAATAGTTCTTTACTTTTTCGGATAAGTATTGCGGACCTTTTTCAAAAAAATCGGGTTCTTCTAGCCAGTTCTTAAGACCACTCCATTTGAGTCTCTTGTTATTTTCTCCCCCCATAATATCTACCAAACCGTCTGAGAAAAGCAATATTTTCTTTCCTTC
>CANHIV010000060.1 GCA_947460525.1 Flavobacteriales bacterium | reverse complement strand
TTCCGCTGATGCTCTTTTGCAAGTTGAAACCGTTTTTGAAGTTAGCAAAGATTGAATTGTAAATCTCACCTTGAGTGAATTCTTTTGCATTGATACCTGCCATTGAAGAGTTATCTGTGTTCAAAGTAGCTTTAGAGTTACCAATCAAAGTTGTGTTGTAAATAACAGGATGAGAATAGGGTGTGTTGTTTGACTTTTGGTCATCGCTATCCATTTCAAATCCGTTATCAGAGTCAGCACTGAATGTGTTGTCTGACTTCATACCAAACAAGAATTGCGCTTTACCAGTCCAACCCAAATCCCAATCGTACATATCGTCGTTACCGAACAAAGTTGTACAATACTTCAAGTTCACTGTTCCACCGAAGATCTCGATATTGTCATCCGCGCAAGAAACGATTTCGATATGCTCAACTGTAGTAGCACGACCTACAGAAGCCAAAGTTAAACCGTTGATCTCACCACCCAATGCCAAGATAGCACCTGAGTGACGGATAGATACAAAACGAAGAATACCTGAATTATCATCGTCATTAAAAGACTCACCAGCTGTCAAGTTAGCACCAAATTGATCTTGAGTATTGGTAGTTTGGAAACCCTCTACAGTACCCAAACCATTAGCTACAGCCAATTTACCAGCAGTACCTACAGTGAAAGGACCATTAGCGGCCAATGTCAAGTTGTTGTGTGCTTTACCCAAGATAACAACACCACCCCACATACCCTTGTTAGAAATAGGATAAGTTCCGTCCATTGCATCCGCTTGAGCAGTGAAAACGATTGGACAAGACTCTGTTCCGTTGGCAATGATACGTCCACCACGCTCAATTACCAATGCAGTGGCTTCAGCTGTAGTAGCTGCAGTAGCTCCTTTGATAACTGTACCTGGCTCAATGGTCAATGTCTGACCAGAAGGGATGTAAATTTTCTTGTCCAAAACGTATGTATTGGCACAAGTAAAAGCGGCACCGTTTAACAACTCTCCTCCGTAAGTTCCAGAGATGGCTGAGTAACCGGGCATTGAAGAAACAATAACTTCAGGACGTGAAGCTACCGCTGGGCATCCACAAGATGCACCCAAATTGGATTGAGCATTGCTAGAAGCAAATGCGCCGAAAGTCAAAGCTGCAACTGCGGCAACTCTGAAAATGCTTTTTTTGTTTTTCATTTTTTTTGGTTAATAGATTGGCACAAATTTGGACTTTCAACTCTCCTATTTGAATAAAGTCAATCTTACCTTTCTATTAAAAGCAAGGCGCATTTATCAATTCAATATTATCTCCATGCGACTTTATTGCGTACAAAAAAAAACGCGAGGGTTAACCTCGCGTTGCAATTTGATAACAATTGATTTCTTAGTTGGCACGGAGCTTAATTACCCACCCCAGCAACAAGCTCATATCGTAATAACTCCTTTTCAATTCTGTTTTTGTAGATGCATTAACTGCATATTGCCCTTGCACGCCTGCAATAAATGCATTACTTGGATCCAATTCAACTTGTACACCTGCTCCGCCAATTAATGAGAAAGAATGCTTCTGCCACTCACCTTCATTAACTACCCTTGAACTTCTATTGGCTCCGCGAATTTTGTACTCCATAACATCACCAACCAATAAACCATACTGACCACCCAACTGTATATATGGACTAACCTTATTCTCCTCTAAAAAATTGAAGCGTGCTGACACAGGTATTTGGATATATTTTAAAGTATAGGTAATGTTCTCAATTCCCAATTCTACCAAGGTATCCACACGGTGTCCCAATGTATGGTAGGACAAACCCGATTGCACAGTGAAATTTTTACTCAAATGACGCATAAGCACAGCCTCAAAACCCATTACGTAGCGCCCCTTTTCTATTTCATTCAATCCCTCAATTACTTGGTTCATTTCACTGTTACTTGAATTCAATGAACGATACGACCAACCATTGGTAATCGACATTTGAACTGCATATTTAGAAGAATCACTTTGACCAAATGTCACAGATGACGCTACCAATAAAAATATTACTAAGATGTTTCGCATGGTCTTTTACTTATTCTTTACACATCTAATACTCATTCCATACTGCTGAAATGTGTGCTGTCTAAAAATTCTATCTTGGTTGTAGTCCACATAACGGTACCACGCCTCATTGTCTCCATAGCCAGACCGTGTCCACCAAAATGCAGTGTTGTTCTGCGTGTTCAAACTTCCGTTGAACAAACGACATCCACCAGGAAGGGCATTGAACCCAAATTCATCTGTACCAAACATTTCTGAAAACTCTGGCCATCCACGAGAATACAAGGGAGCCAACTTTTCAGCTTCATTGGTTCCTCTCCATCCCAATTTGTCAGAATCCTCTGTAGACATTCCTACCGCTTCTTCCATGCGCTGCCATTCCTCATCTGTAGGAATGTGCCAGCCTTCCGGGGCCAACCCTCTTTGATCTTCGATGGATGAAAAATTGTACAACAGACCAAACAATGTGTCATTTACAAAGCTGAAAGCGGGAACGGTATTAGATGCCCAAACGTTGTCATTTGCGCTAGGTAAAATCGCCAATAATGGTGTTGAGTCATTGAAAACGGTAACGCGCAAATTTTCTGCCATCCACCAATCGTCGCCTATCTTCACTGTTTTGTATACATGACCATTTCGGTCCGTAACCTTGCCTGTTTCAATCTCCTTTTTTGTCGATTCTTCCTTACAAGAAACAAGCATGAAAATTGCCGAGAATAATATAATTGCCTTTCTCATTGTGCGATTAAACTTTGAAAAACATTTTTGAAATCACTTGACTGTTGGTTCTAACCACTACTTGATAAAGGCCAACGTTCAATCCAGAAACATCCACATTGACATTCAAATTATGTGGCGCTTGACTGATCTGCTGTGTAAACATCAATGCTCCATTTGCATTGTAAATCAACACCTCTGTATCCTCAAGATTTGCATTCAATACATTCACATTTACAAATTCACTCGCAGGATTGGGAAAAACAGACAATTCAAAAGCATTAGCACCCAATAAAGTTGGACACACCTCAACCAAATCACGGTTATTGCATGAGCCGGGATAGCAACACAATTCCTGCACATGCACATTGACATCTACATTGTAATTGCAAGCCATGCTGTCCGAACATCCATAGACAATAAGGTTTTGGCAAGCGCCTTCTAAAGAACATACATAAGCAGGACTGTACTCCAAGTATGCAGGATCCATGCATCCACAAGAATAAGGATACTTCAAAAATGGATTGTACACCTCACCTGAAGCCAGCAGGGTATCTGCACTTACATACCGCATCGTATTCCATTGATTGTTCTCCCAAAATTCTATTTCGGCATTGATGGAAAACGAAATGTCCCCGGAAGTTGTCAATTGCGCGACCATTACAAAGTTACTGTCTGCATTGATACCCCTCACACCTTCACTGGCTGCCAAATAAAAGTTTTGACTTTCAAAACTTTGCTGCGCTACCTCAGATCCAAAAATCGTAGTGTCAGATCCCGTGATTACATCTTGAACCCCTGTGGTAGTCCATGAAATTGGATTCATTAATAACGTATCAAATCCATCAGAAACCGTAACTGGAATTCCAGCTTCTGCATTGATAGACGATAACAATCCTTGACCAGCAGCACTGCCTCCATCATTGTTATTTCCACCTATAAACGACCCATCATTGTCCAATACCTTGGGCAGGGCAAAGTACACTTTTGAACCTTGCTTTGCAATTTGCCCTATGGTTAAATAAGAGTCCAAAGCAACTGTATTCTCAGATAAAGATGCCTTTGTAAAATCTTTTCCAAAAGATTTTCCTTGAGAAATGTTATTGAAAAAAACCTCAGAACTTGCCATGTGAAAAGGATGTCTGTCATCTCCGAAAATACTTTTCACCCTGGCATTGGGCTCCAATTCTAAAAAAATACGATACGTGACAGCACCTTCAGCCAATTGACCACCAATGGTATCTTGCGCATCATTGAAATCACTGATGTAATACTTCTCAATAAAGACCTTTCTTAATTGCCCAAAGGAAACGAAGGGCAGCAATGATATTATTGCAATAAGGGTCCACTTGCTTGCTCTCATGATTATAAATTATAAGTTACACTGAGATTAAAATTGGTTCCATATCGAAACTTGTCATAATCATACCAACCACCAGTAGTGTTTTCCAATCCGTTGATCTTGTAGGATGAAATATTGTATGATCGTCTAACGGCTGTATTTAAAATATCCCTTACGGTTAAGCCCAAAGACCAATGATCTGAAACACGCTTGGTTACCTTGAAATCAATCATATTTCTCGGCATCTCATATACATCCGGACGACCTTTAATTGCTCCTGCAATAACCAACCTTGGACCTTGAACATTGTAACTCACTGTAGCGGTAAAACCTAGGCTATCATTCTGATAAGTTAAAATAGAATTGATCAAATAAGGTGCTTGACCAAACATAGGACGATTGATGGTATCCAAAACAGTATATACTTTCTTACCATCAACCAATGTCAAATCTCTACGCACAAATTCTGCTTCAGAACGTACCAATGTAACATTGCTTCTAAACTCAAAGTATTTACCCAATTGCTTCTTGCCTTCCAACTCCAATCCCATTACATGAGACTTTGCAATATTCTCCCAGGTAATACCTGCTGAACCAAATCCCATCTCAATGTGGTTTTTAAAGTCTTTGTAAAACAAACTAACCGATAAGTTGTCGCCATTCTTGAAATAGGATTCACCTCTGAAATCGTAGTTCTTGATTTCAACCATTTTCAAATCTGAGTTCCCGTAAATCAAAGTTCGGAACTCATTGTCCAAAATTGCGGCGTCACTCATTTCACGTATACTTGGACGTGCCAAGGTTTGACTATAGTTGAATCTCAAGTTCGCTTGAGAAACTTTTTCCGTCTTTATTTTATATACCAAGCTGGCGTTGGGCAAGAAATTGATTTTGTTGATTTCACCAGGATTCACCAACGGAAATCCACCTACGTTCTCTCTTCGGATATCATCCTTGGCGTATCCATTGCGGAAATAATCATCTACATCAACATACATCTCCGTCTTCTCCATTCTGCCACCAGTAATCAATCTTAGGCTTTTGTTCAATTCAAAATCCGTACTCAAATAAGCCGCCAGTACATTGCTCTCACCAAATGAGTGATTCCTCAAGTAATTGTTTCTTTGGTAATAGAATTGGAAATTGTCTCCCATTATAAATTTACTCGGATCCAAATAAGCATCCAGATCACTTGAAAGCAATGGATCCAAAGAAACATCCGGATTAGCAAACAATTTGTATTCATCGTTGTCAATCTTACGGTAGTTCCTTTGCAATGCTGCTCCCCAAAGCAATTTCCTTGTCAATCCCTCTACTTCCAATTTCTTAATGGGCATTTCGAATGCCAATCGAGAATCCAGATAAGTTTCATTTAAGTAACGATAGAATCTTCTAATTCCCTCACCAAATGTTGGACTGAAACCGTAACCTGTGGAAGCGCCATTTTCAACACCCATGGTATATTGGGTTGATTTAAAGTCTGGCGCAGAACTTCTTCCACTGGTGTAAGAAGAATTGAAATCAATTTTGATTTTTTTTGATGGAATAAAATGGGAAGAGTTCAACTGATAAATCAATTGTCTTCTTTGCTCATAGAAAATATTATTGGTTACATCCACTTCCTCAAATGCATTTGAAAATGGAATTCCACTGTATTGTGCAACATCATTTACACCAATGAAATTGGGCATGAAAATAAACGCCAATTTATTGTTGGCATTTAATTTATATGCCACATTAAAAAGGGCATTCCATGAATTGGTTTCTCTACTGATTTGGGCCGCATCTTGCCTATCCACTGGGTAGCCCAATGTTTCATCACCTACGCGCTGTGAAATCCCGTTGGGATCATATCGGTAATTGGTACCATATCTAAACCCAATAAAATAACCCAGCGGTTTTCCAAGTAAAGTTGTTTCATTTCCAATACTTACGTTCTGGCTGAAGTTAAGGGGTGCCTTGATTTTTTTAATGTTCCAGTTGTTGGCAAAACCATTGCTGTATTCGGTCCCTTTGGGGTTGATCAAATCATAGGCTTGTGGCTTGTACTGCAGATTGTATACTGCTCGTGCTTGTGCATATGCTGCGGGATCATTGATTGACGTTGCGGACAACAAGCCCAACTCTACCAATCCTGCTTTGAAGTATACTTCAGATTGCGCAGCTCCTTCTTCCCATCCATGGACCCCCATCTGATGAAAGTAATCTCCCAATCCCAATGCCACCATCTCTTGGTAAGTGCTTGGCGCAATGACAGGAGAAACAACGTCATCCGAGTTGCGAACTCGGTAGCTATTATCAAATGCCAACCAATCTGTTCCGCTGCGTTCCGATGAAACAAAATCTTTGAATGAAACTTGCGGATTGTAACCAAACTGCGACTCGACATTTACAGTAAGTTTATCCGGGTAGTCT
>CANHIV010000059.1 GCA_947460525.1 Flavobacteriales bacterium | reverse complement strand
TCATCCCTTGCTTCAATATCATCTCGATGCTGCGCAAACTGGCTTTGATACCAGCGGCATCGCCATCAAAAAGTACCGTGATGTTTTTGGTGTAACGGACAATTTTTTTAATGTGTCCTTCGGTCAAGCTCGTTCCACAACTGGCCACCACATTGGTGATTCCAGCTTGGTACAGAGAGATGACATCGGTGTATCCTTCCACCAAATAACAAACATCATCTTTGATGATGGTGTTCTTGGCCAAATGAAGTCCATAGAGGACATCGCTTTTGTGAAAGAGTTCGCTCTCAGGACTGTTGATGTACTTGGCCCCTTTTAAATCGGCTTGAAGGGTTCTTCCAGCAAAGGCAATGACTTTCCCTGACTCGCTGTGTATGGTGAACATCACGCGGTCACGAAAAGCATCATATATGCGACCTTCTTTTTTCTCAGCCTCAGGATCTGTATTTTCCTCTACATCTTTTTGCTTGAGCAATCCGGCTTTTACAAGAAGTGCAAGGTTATGTCCTGCTTCTTCTGCTGCCTTTTTCAGATGATCCCATCCGGCAGGGGCATAGCCCAATTGCCAGGTCTTTAAGGTGTCAGGTCTAAATCCTCTTTCTTGAAAATAACTCAAGCCAATGGCCTGTCCTGATTCTGTTTGTTGCAGTTGTTCTTGAAACCAATTGTTGGCAAATTCGACAACACGTGAAAGTTGTTCGCGTTCTGTTTTTTCCTGCTTTTGAACATCACTTTCTTCCTCCTCTTCAATCGGAATCTGATAACGCTGTGCCAACCAACGCAAGGCTTCTGGATAGGTCAACTTTTGGTGTTGCATCAAAAAGTCGATGACGTTTCCTCCTTTTCCTGAACTAAAATCCTTGTATATGCCTTTACTCGGAACGACGTAGAAACTGGGTGTTCGTTCACTGCTAAATGGCGAAAGACCCTTATAACTTTTCCCTGATTTCTTGAGCGCGACAAATTCACCCACCACATCTTCGATGATGGCCGCTTGGTAAATGAGGTCGATGGTGCTTCTTGAAATCATGGTAGGAATTTCTCCGGTCGATAAAGATAATAAAGGCAGGGATTGGATTCAGTAGAAATACGGAAGTCCGCCCAGAAAATAGAATGCAATTTTGGACAAACGCTAGACAAATGAAATCACTTGCCATACTCCTTGTGGGGATTTGCACTTCCTTATTGGGTTTTTCACAATCAGAAAAATCTTTGAACACAGTATTTCGTCTCTCAGGTGATTGTATTCTATTTCCCAATCCCACCCCTGAGGGGCATGATGCCTACATTCAAGCCGATTGGGACTTGGATGAATGGGTGACATTTTGGATTATCAATAGCAAAGGCGAAGCTGAACAAGGTTATGGACAGGCCCAAGAAGGGGGTCGCATTCGTGTACGCGGTCAGCAACGCCCCGCCGGCATTTACACCATCCGTTGGAAAAATGCCAACGGCATGTGGAGACAAGTAAAGTGGGTCATTGGGTGAATTACCCTTCCAAATCGATCCACCCTTCCTTGAAGGCCCAGAGCACAGCGCCGATCATATTCTTGGCGGGGGTTTTTTCGATGATGTTCCTTCGATGGGTTTCAACAGTGCGAACATCAATGTTCATCTTGTCTCCAATTTCTGCGCTTTTTAAGCCCTGACTGACCCACTTCAATATCTCTGTTTCGCGCTGGGTGAACAATTGATCATGGGATGTTGCGGGTGCGGTACTGACTTCTTTCTTGGTGGGTTTCCATTTCTTGGCTTCCTGAATGATGTGACGTATGCTGTGATTGAAGAAGAATGAGGTGTAATCCAAGGAAAGAATGGCGTTGGCCAATTCCTCCGGTGCCGATTCCTTCGAAAAGTAACCGTGCGCTCCGCGTTGCATCATTTGATAGATGATGTCGACGTCTTTGAGAAAAGAGACAATCAATATTTTGATACCAGGATGTGTGCGGGTGAGCCATTCACAGGTTTCGATGCCATCCATCTCTGGCATTTGTATGTCCAACAATACAACATCAATTTGGTGTTTGGGCAAAAACAATTGAAGTTCCTTCCCATTCTCACACTCCAAAGCCACATGCAATTTCTCGTTGTTGTTGAGCCATGCTGCCAATGAGGTGCGGAACAAGTTGTGGTCATCTACCAATGCAATGTTGATCATAAGCGTACAGGTATTGTTATTTCTATTTCATTTCCCAATTCTACTTCATTCTGCTCAACCACTCCTTGCAAGATCATCACTCGGGCTTGCAAATTCTTCCATCCCAATCCCTGCGATTGCTGCATGAGTTGCTGCCAATTGAATTTTTCTCCGTTGTCGGTTAAGACAATCTTCCAATGGGCATTGTCTACTGGTGCAAAATGTACTTGAAAGGTGTTGCTTCTGTTGTGCTGAAAATGATTGGCCAACCACTCCTGCACCAAGCGCAAGATGTGCAATTCATCTATCGCCGATAGCTGAGGCACATAGTCAACTTGCAATTCGATTTTCTTTCCCGTGCGTTGGGCCTTTTCGTCCAATACCGTTTGAAGGGTTTTGACCAAGCCTACTGTTTCTAATATGGGCGGAACCAAATCATGACAGAGTCCCCGAATCTCTTGCGTAATTTTTTGCAATTGCTCTTCGGTTTGAATGATGAAGTTTTGCTGCGCTGTTGAGAGTTGGCTTTTGAAAAGATTCAAAGAAAAACGAATGGCTGCCAAATCACCCAATACGCCATCATGCAGATCCCGCGCGATGCGCACCTGCTCGGATTCACGCGATTTGAGCACCTCATCCATCATCTGGTGCTGCAAGTTTTTTTGCTTGGAGAATAATGTTTTGTAATAAAAATGACTGATGTAAAAGATGAGAAAAACCATCAAAAGGATCATCGAGAATCCAATCCAATAATACATATTGAGAATGTGTCGGGTTTGGTCCATCGCTATGCTTTTTGTTGTTTCCAAGCACCAATGCCCAATAGCATGCCGTAGGCTGAAATGGCCCCTGGCAAGATGATCCAATAGAACAATAGATTGTCATTGGGAAATTGAATCATGTAGGGGTAGAGCAAGTAATAGAAGCTACAAACCGCTAGGTAAATCACCAAACCAATGATGGCGTAAAAATCAGGATCATCGAAAAGGGAAGGGTACAATAAATTTTGAAATCGATCACGGCCCCATTGAAATATACAAATCAGCGTGATGGCCAATTGCATCAAACATACCCAGCCAAAGCGGTACATGTTCATCTCCTTGCTGATGTTGCTAAACAAGAGCAAAGTGAAAATCAAAGTGATGCTGAGCAATGCAATACTCGTCCAGCGCGGCGAGTAGGGGGAAAAGAAGTAAATGATTCCTGCGGTTTCGAAAACAGTAAATGCATAGTACCAATAGTCATCGAATCCCTCCGGGAATAAATCAGCCGTGAGCTCGTAGCAACCACCAATGAAGGCGGTGGCTGTGAGAAATATCCATCTGGGAGCTACCGTTTTGTTGCGCGCAATCAGTGAGAGCAAAATGATCAAGGGGATCATTTCACAACCAATCATTATTCCATTCAACAAAGTATACAAATCCATGCGCAAAAGCTTATTCTCAAATTTAGTTTTTTTTAGGAGTGTGGTCTCCGTGTTTTTGCGCAGATGAAAAAAAGCACCGATTTTGGTGCTTTTCAAGTTTTATTCAAATACAACAGGAAGTTTCATCTTTTTCCCCTCTCTTACAATTTCAATTTCTGTTTTTTCACCAGGATTGAATTTGCTTAAGGCATCCATGTAGGCATAAATATCGGCAATAGGGTATTTGCCCATGGACAAGATAATGTCTCCTTGTTTCAAACCAGCTTTGGCGCCAGGTCGTCCTTCTTTGGTGCCGTCTATTTTTAGTCCTTCACCGCTATAGAGATAATCGGGCATTACCCCCAAGGTAACTTTGAAGTTGGCCGCTTGTTGACTTTTTTCTTCTTTGGTTTTGACAAAATCCAATTTCCCTTTTTTACTTGCAGCAATGGCTATATTTTCAATCAACTGCGCAATGTCTTGCAGGCCATTGAAGTCAATCAATCCCAATTCATCAGTAGGCTTGTGGTATTGGTCATGTTGCCCAGTAAAGAAATGAAGAACGGGAATGCCAACATTGTAGAATGAGGTGTGATCACTCGGACCCGTTCCACTTTCTGAGAGTACCAATTGAAAGGCTTTGTTGCCCATTTGTTTGTTGCTTTTTTTGATGGCCTTCTTCCAAAAAGAAGAGGTGCCTGTACCATTGATGGCCAAGGTGCGATCCGCTTTCAAACGACCCACCATGTCCATGTTGAGCATGCATGAAATCTGCGCTACTGGAACGGTTGGGTTTTTAGAAAAATAATTGCTGCCATACAATCCTTTTTCTTCTCCGCTAAAGGCAATGAAAAGAAAATTGACGGGACCTAATTTTTCAGGTGATTCTTTTTGAAGTGCCTCAGCCAAGAAAAGCAAGGCGCTTACACCACTGGCATTGTCATCTGCTCCGCGATGGATTCGTTTTTCGCCGCTCCACAAGGAGTTTTCATCTCCCCATCCCAAGTGGTCATAGTGGGCACCAATGACAATGGTCTCAGAAAATCCTCGGTCCCAAAAGCCCACGACATTTCTTCCGGTTTGTTCTTTGACATAACCCGTTCCCAAGGTGCTCTTGCCATCGTTTTCCATTTTGTGCGGAGCTGCATGGGGCGTGAAGTTGAAATATTGAAAGTAGCCATCGCTACCTTTGGCTTTTAGACCAATGTTTTGCATGCGATCTGCGATATAATGTGCAGCTTTGATTTCCCCAGGGCTGCCTACCAAACGACCCTCCAGCGAATCAGAAGTTAAAACTTGAATGTCCTGGTGTAAATGATTTTCCCATGCGGCGGTGGTTTGTCCCCATAATGACAAACCGATAGTCATGAATAAAAAGAAGCTCAATTGTTTCATGTAGTAAAAATAAGCCACCTCATGGCCATTGATTCTGATTGAAGCCAGAAAAAATGGAATCCTTCATCAACCTTGGCGAGATTGGGAAAGATTCCATTTTGCACCGAAAACGATATAAAAATAAATTTTTAGTCAGCTCAAAATGGATTAGATGGCTCGATGGTGCAGCAACTTCCAATCTTGCATCCATCTATATTGAATTGATTTTCAGTATGAAAATTGCGAAATTGATGGCTTGGGTTGTACAAATTGTATAGTGAGAATTAGTACAAGTACTAAAAATCAGGGGGATGATGGTATTGAATCTGAATACGTATTATTATTGAAGTTAAGAACAGAACAATTTTAGGCGCATGATTAACGGAACTATGGACCAATTGCCTTAACTGCAAATAGGCCCATGGCGGACAAATCCAAATAGAAATTCCAATTGAACCATCATGAACACAGAAAGAACCGTCATACAATTGGCCATTGCGGAGGATCATCACTTGATGCGGGAGTCGTTGGGTAGGACGTTGAATCGGCAAAGTGGAATGCAGGTGGTCATCATGGCTACCCATGGCAGGGAATTGTTGGATGCGATGGCAGACAAACCTGTTGATGTGGTGCTCATGGATTTGGATATGCCCATCATGAATGGAAAAGAAGCATTGGTGATAATACAGGAAAAATTCCCCGACACCAAAGTCATCATGTTCAGCATGCACAGTGATCCTTGGATGGTATTTGAGATCATGCAATGGGGCGCCAGGAGTTTTGTTCCCAAGAATAGTACAGTCAATGAGATGGTTAGGGCCATCAGGGCCGTATACAAATATGGACAGTATTATTCCACGGAAATTCAATGGATGGAGGGAAGTAACAAAGATGAATCATTGAAAATGAGATTGTCTTTTGGAACAAAGGAATTGGAGATGATTCAAATGATTTGCGATGGAAGAACCAGCGAAGAGATGGCCGTGCGATTGCACTTGACCAAGAAAGCCATTGATGCCCGACGTGCTGAATTATTAAAGCGATTGGAAGCAAAAAATCCAGTGGACTTTGTGCGCAAGTGCATGCTACACGCCTTGTACAAACCCCGCACGGATGAAGAGATTAAAGCGAGTGACGAGGCTCGGGAAAGAAAAAGGAAAATCAAAAAATCCTGAATAGAAAATTTTTAGTACTTATACTAAAAATGATGGGGAATTGTACTAAAAGTGAATTTGTAGGCTTTATCTTTAAAAATGTTGTTGTAGTATTGGCCAAAATTAAAATTTATTTATTATGAAAAAAGCAATCTTTTTACTCTGTTTTTTCTCATTTGGTTTCAATGCATTTGCGTATTGGCCAATTGTGTCTGTGTTTAGATCGGACCGAGGATTATTTGGCTACAGAGAAGTGAGTCATCAATTGGTCACATTACCAAATGGAGGATTTGGTTGGGAAATAATCTGTCAATATCCAGGACTTGACAAGTGTCGCCGTTATGGAGGTCTAAATGATACCAATGACAATGAGGCTTTTGAAAAATTGATGGAGGAAGCTGAAAGTCAAATTGCGATCAAGGATTTTAGTGGATCCGTAGAGTATGTAATAAAGGTCTCGAATGAAGAT
>CANHIV010000058.1 GCA_947460525.1 Flavobacteriales bacterium | reverse complement strand
GGTAGTCCTTCTGGGAAAGCCGCTACTGCCAAGGCTATAGAGGTTTCTAGAATCAGGACCCATTCTTTACCCTGAATTAGTCCAGAAATGGCAAAAATGGTTGTCATACCCAGCGTAATCCAAACGAGCTTTTTACTTAGCACTCGAATTTTATTATCGAGTGGTGTTTTCATTTCTTCAGCATTTTCTACCAATAGAGTGATGGTGCCTAATTGAGTAGCTAGAGCAATTCCTGTAATGACTGCTTTCCCATTTCCATTGGTGACAGAAGTGCCTTTAAAAACCATATTGCGCTGGTCGCCGAGAGGAGTGTCTTTTAGCAGTTTTTCTATGTTTTTTTCAGTCGGTAGCGACTCTCCTGTGAGTGAAGATTCATCACATTGCAACTGGTTGGTTTCTATTAGATATGCATCGCCCGGAATCACATCACCCGCTTCGAGCGATATAATATCTCCGGGAACAATTTTTTCTGAGGGGATTTCCTGAATTTTTCCATCACGAATTACTTTGGAATGTATCACATCCATTTCCCGGAGTGCATTCATAGAATTTCGTGCTTGCAACTCCATTAAAAAACCAATAATGGCATTCACTAAAATCACTACAAGAATTGCAATGGCTTCAATAAAATTTTGAAAGTAGAAAGTAACCGCTACTGCAAAAAGCAATAAATAAACGATTGGGCTTTTGAACTGCAGAAGCATCATCAGAAGAATACTCTTCTGTTTTTGGGTTTGATAAATATTGGGACCAAAGGCAACAGCTCGTTTTTCTGCCTCAGCTTGGCTTAAGCCCACTTCAGTATCTGTATGCATTGCCAGCAGAATTTCTTCCACGGAAAGCGTATGGGGATCAGCTAGCGGGTATTTAATTTTCATTTGTGGAATTTCGGTTGTGGTAATGTCATTGTCATTGTTGATGTTGTGATGTTGTGTTTGGGGTTGTTATGCTTGCCGAATTGCGTTTCGTGTTTTTGTTATTCGGTTTTTCCTTTGAATGCTGCATAAATTGCCATTGCGTGTCCGTGTCCCAATTCAAATTCCTCTTTTAGCCAATTTGTAATTTCTGTTGCCTTAATTTGAGGATGAAGTTTCCCGTCAATAATAAATTCTTTTTCTTCCGCCAATTTTTTGAAGTCATGAGGTGTCTTTCCAGTCTTGGCTTTGATATTGTCTAAGTATGCTTGAAACGACATAATATTTGGTTTTGTTAAGATTTAATTTGTGATAGTAAATGTATGATACGGAAAGAATTCTTATGCTATTATCTCTGTCGATTTATGTGTGTTATGCGAGAGGTATCCGCACAATTCCCCATTTCGTTAACCAAGCGGAAAATTGAATGGTTGATTCTCCAAATTGGCACCGAGGAATATTCATGTAAGTCAGGATTCACTATAAAGGCGCCCAAATACCCAACAAAAAACCCCAACTTTCGTCGGGGTTTTATTTGTATCGTAAAACAATATTATTTGATCCACTCAAAGCCGGTGTAGGGAACCAATGCGGCTGGAATGCGAATGCCATCTGCGGTTTGGTGATTCTCCAACAAGGAGGCGACGATACGGGGCAAGGCCAAGGCGCTGCCGTTCAAGGTGTGCGCCAAGATGGTTTTTCCGTCCTGACCTTTGATGCGGCACTTCAAACGATTGGCCTGGAAGGTCTCGAAGTTGGAGGTGGAACTGACTTCCAACCAACGCTCCTGAGCAGCTGAAAATACTTCAAAGTCATAGGTCAATGCGCTGGTGAAGCCCATGTCGCCGCCGCACAAACGCAAGATGCGGTAGGGGAGTTCCAATTTTTGCAATAGGCTTTCCACATGCTTCACCATTTCTTCTAAGATGGTGTAACTGTCGTTGGGATGGGCAATCTGTACAATCTCTACTTTGTCAAATTGGTGCAAGCGGTTCAATCCGCGAACATCCTTGCCATAACTTCCCGCTTCCCTACGGAAACAAGGGGTGTAACCGGTGATGCGAACGGGCAATTCACTTTCTTTTAAAATGACATCGCGGTAAATATTGGTCAATGGTACTTCGGCCGTAGGTATCAAATACAAATCGTCTACGCCAATGTGGTACATCTGTCCTTCTTTATCGGGCAACTGTCCGGTGCCATAGCCGCTGGCTTCGTTCACCACGTGGGGTGGAATCACCTCTTCATATCCTGCTTTGCGGGCTTCGTCCAAAAAGAAATTGATCAAGGCGCGCTGCAAGATGGCGCCCTTGCCACGGTAGATAGGGAATCCAGCGCCAGTGATTTTCACACCGGTTTCGAAATCGATGAGTCCGTATTGATCCGCCAAGTCCCAATGGGCTTTTTTATTTTCAGGTAGCGTAGGGATGATGCCTACCTCTTTAACGGTTACATTTTCTTCAGGACCTTTACCAAACACCACCGATTCATGTGGGGTATTGGGCAACAAATACAAGAGTTGCTGCTGCTCGGCTTCGAGCACCGCCAACTTCTCCTCCAACTGCTTGGAATTTTGTTTGATGGTGGCCGTTTGCTCTTTGAGAACGTCTGCCTCCGCCTTGTTGCCGGATTTGAAAAGATCACCAATTTGTTTGGCTAAGGCATTGCCTTGGGCCAAATAACCTTCCATTTCTTGTTGGATTTTGCGGCGTTGCGCATCAATTTCCAACAATTGTTCAATGGTAGAAAAGAAGTCCTTGTTGCGTTTGTTGAGCGCGAGAAGGATTTGCTCTTTGTTGTCTCTGATGTTTTGAATCTGTAACATGTTGCTACGGTATTAAAAAAAAACTCCCGACCTCTCAAAGAAAGACCGGGAGAAAAAATATAAACAAACTATCCCGGTTAGGCTTGAGCCATAACCGAAACATAAGACTTGTTGTCCTTCTTCTTGCGGAATTGAACAACACCGTCAGTCAATGCATACAAAGTATGATCCTTACCAATTCCTACGTTAACCCCAGGATTGTGGCGAGTTCCACGTTGACGAACAATGATGTTACCTGCTACGCAAGTTTGACCGCCGTAGATTTTCACGCCCAAGCGCTTGCTTTCTGATTCACGACCGTTTTTTACTTTACCTTCACCTTTCTTGTGTGCCATGGTATTAAATTTTTAAATCGGTTACCCGATATTTTCAATTTTCAATTCAGTTAAATAAGCGCGGAAACCATTTTTCTTCTGGTAGCCCTTGCGGCGCTTTTTCTTGAATACGATGACTTTGTCACCTTTTAAATGTTGTACTACAGAGGCGGTGATCTTTACGCCTGCTACAGCTGGGGCGCCAACAGTTACATTCTTGCCATCATCTGTCAATAATACTTTGTCAAAAGTAACTTTTGAACCTTCAGCATCTTGAAGACGATTGACATAGATCTGCTGGTCTTTTTGCACTTTGTACTGGTGCCCTGCTATTTCTACGATCGCGTACATGTTAATAAATTTTCTATTATAGGTCGGCAAATATACTCCGTTTTTCTTTTGCGCCAAATGTTTTTTTTAATTTCTGTTCGGTCGAAGCATACTTCGACCGTTCGAGGGTCGGGTCGAATCCGATGTCTGGTCGAAGCATGCTTCGACCCTTCATAGCGAATCGCATTTCATGCTATCGCTACTTCATCCCTTTCGGGCGAATATCAATTCGCCCCTACATCCCTATGATTTTGGCGCCTGCCCGTTGGCTCCGCTGTGCTTCGCCAACGGTCACCGGGCTGTCCGCTGTATCTTTTGGTTCATGAACCAAAAGGATGCCGCTCCCATCCCTGGCGCGGGCCCGCCCCTCTGGTGCTTTGAAATTACAATCAACGCCAATCGCATATTGTATTTCTGTTTTACTTTATATTTGAATTATAAACCACGAAAATGAAAAGAACTTTCCTCATTCCCGCTCTGTTTCTGTTTCTCGCTCTGTTACCCGCTCTTGCTCTTCTTTCCCAGTCTCCACAGGGCATTCCCTACCAAGCGGTGATGCGCAATGCAGACGGATCGGTAATGGCGAGCAGTGCAGTAAACATGACCTTTATGATCCATGATGGCGCAGCCAACGGCACTGTCGTATACCAAGAAGGTCATGCATTGACCAGCAATAGTCAGGCATTGGTGAGTTGTGTAGTGGGCAATGGGGTGGTGTCACAAGGTACATTTGCCAGTATCAATTGGGGCAATGGGGCCAAGTTCTTGCATGTGATGATGAACGGAAACGACCTGGGAACCCAGCAGATGATGAGTGTTCCGTATGCGTTGTATGCCAATGCAATGCGTGTTGCTGTGAGTGCAACAGGCGACACATTGACTGTGGGTGGACAGAGTGTGATTGTACCCGGCATCAGTGCTGCGAATCCGCAGGTTCAGAGTAATGGAGGATTGGGTGCTCAGGTTTTGGCAGGCAATACAGCCTGCGCCAATGAATATATCAGCGTTACGGGTTGTGGTGGACAGACCTCATTATTCTACGATGGACGCACCTATGACTTGGTGGAAATTGGTGGTCAATGTTGGTTTGAGGATAATCTGGCCACGGACCAATACCGAAATGGAGATCCTATTCCAACAGGATTGGACAGCGCGAATTGGCTAAATACCATTACAGGCGCTTATGCCATCTACAACAACGACCTCGCCAATGATGCCAGTTACGGTAAGTTGTACAATTGGTACACCACAGTGGACAGCCGAGGCCTTTGTCCTTCTGGATGGCATGTTCCCACAGACTGCGAATGGATGTATTTGGAAGGCAGTTTGGGGATGACGGTTCAACAACAAGTTGTCACAGGATATAGAGGGGCCAATGAATCCGGAGCGTTGAGGTCCACTATGGGATGGAATTCACCTAACACCGGCGCAACTAACAGCAGTGGTTTTACCGCTCTTCCTGGCGGTTACCGCTATTACTATGCAATGTATGACGGCATTGGATACGGAGGCAGCTGGTGGAGTAGTACTGCTTACTATTCTACCGTCGCATGTGGTCGTAGTCTGTACTACACGAGTTCTTATGTGGACCGCATCATCGGCTACAATAAGAGAGCCGGCTTTAGTGTTCGTTGCCTCCGGGATTAATCGCCAGCGCAGCGCAGCGATTCTCTTCCAACCGATAGGTTGGATCATCAACCGCCGGCATTTAAAGCCGGCGGTTTTTTATCCCCTCCTACCGCGTAGCGGAAAGGAGGGGTGTCCTGACGAGCGCAAGCGCTGTCGGGACGGGCACAGACGAGCTTCGCTGTCTGTGCAAGGTGGTCTTTTCAAAGCATAGCTTATCCTTTTGTGCTCACTCGCAATTGAAGACTGCCTTCTAGTCCATCATAAATGATCCGCATGAGTGTGGATAAACGGATGTCGCTGGCGTTGTTTTCAATTCTTGAAATGTAGGTTTTGGTGGTTCCACATTTGCTGGCCAATGCTGCTTGCGTAAGCCCTTTCTCTTTCCTCATCTCTTGGAGAATAACGCCCAAGCGAAAAGCTTCAAACTCCTGCTCAAAATAATCGCGCTGGCGCGATCCCTTCTTGCCGTACTGTTGATCTAAATGCTCCAACAAGTGGGTGGGTTTTTTATCGTTCTTTTTCATGCTCGTACTTTTCTTTCAATCGTTGTGCTTTGGCCATTTCTTTTCTTGGTGTCTTCCAAGTTTTCTTTTGAAAACCATGCAGGAGGATGATCAATTTTCCTTCATCAAAAAAGCAGAATACTCGATAAATATCAGAACCGCTTTCCACTCTCACCTCGTATAATCCATTGCTTCCTGTTAGGTGTTTCAGGTATTTTTCCGGAACCCTTTCCAAGGTGGCAATCAATAACAATGTCCAGTTGAATTTCTTTTGAACACTCGGCGTCAGCGTTTCAAAAAAAATTAAGTAATGGTCTTCATAATAGATTACTTCCCGATAAATTTGAAAATGTCTGTTTTTCTCTTCCATGACAAAGTTAGCTAAATAGGTAACTGGTTGTTTGTTTATTTTACAAAATTCAAACAAGACAATTGAAGAGGCAACCTATAAATTATGCAGGTTTATGCATGCCGACCACCGCGATTCTTCAGGAGGGAAACAGAAACAGAGCGGGAAACAGAAACAGAGCGGGAAACAGAATTAGAATTAGAAAGGAAATTAGTCCAACCGCGCCAACACCTCTTTCAAAAAACCATCCATCCTCGAAAACGCAAACCAACGTTTTCCCAAATCCTTCAAAGATGCTCCAAGGTGATACAATTCTTTATTGTCAATGATAAGGAAACGATCATGTGTGTTTTTTAGAACGCGAATTTCGATATGAGGATATTGTGCATTGTGTTTTTCTTGGTCTAATTTTAACTCAGGCGTGATGCGTTCTGTGTAAGTCACGCAAGTGACATTTCCCTTTCTCTTGGACAATTGCAGCAAGGTGGTTTCGTCGATGTAGTTGTCAATCAATACAACAGATTTCTTTGCGCTTTTGATCAAATCACTGCTAAAAGCATAGGCGTCAAAGATTTGGTTGTTGAAGAAGATGCCTTGATGATGTTTTGCAGGTTCTACCGAATTTCGAAGAATCTTATCCAATTTCAGTTCATGATCCAAAATTTGTTTTTCGGCTCTTTCCATTCTGTTGGTCAAAATAAGCGTTTGTTGGTTCGATTTTCTGAGCTCAGTGAAAACCTGAATGATTTCAATACTGATTGCAATGGC
>CANHIV010000057.1 GCA_947460525.1 Flavobacteriales bacterium | reverse complement strand
TTCTCTATACAATCTGGAGAAGCCTATTATGTGCATCTGCCCAACAACCGCGAAGAATGTATCGAATGGTTGCATTGTTTTGATACAGTTTTCAGTTCGTCTCAAAAAACACTGATAGGACACAACATCAAGTTTGACTGGAAAGTAATGCGACAATATGGTTTTGTTATTAAAAACAAATTGTACGATACCATGATTGCGCATTATTTGCTACATCCCGATAGCAAACATGGTATGGATGAGGTGGCACAAAACCTCTTGCATTATCTACCCATAAGCATTACCGAACTCATTGGTAAAAAAGGAAAATCCCAAGGCAGCATGTCCGATTTGAGTGCGGAAGAAATCAAAGATTATGCTTGTGAAGATGCCGACATCACCTTTCAAATTTATGAGAAGACCTCTCCTGAAATTCAGGCACAAGGACTACAACAACTATTCGAAGATGTTGAAATTCCATTGATTTCCATTTTGGCTGACATGGAATGGGAAGGTGTAAATATAGCTGTTCCATTTTTAAAAGAATATAGCGACACGCTTGAGCAGGATCTTGCCATACTAGAAAAACAAATTTTTGAAATCGCTGGAGAAACTTTCAATTTGGATTCCCCCAAACAATTGGGTCCCATTCTATTTGAGAAATTGAAAATCACCGACGAAATCAAAAAAACAAAAACGGGCCAATACAGCACTTCAGAAGACGTGTTGTCCAAATATGCGCATTCGCATCCGATTGTCAATTTGATTTTGGACTACCGAGAATTGAGAAAATTAAAATCGACTTATGTCGACGCAATTCCAGCATTGGTGCATGCCAATACAGGTCGTTTGCATACCTCGTTCATGCAAACCGTTGCGGCCACGGGACGTTTAAGTTCCAACAATCCCAACATTCAAAACATCCCCATCAGAACGCCCAGAGGAAGAGAAATAAGAAAAGCTTTTGTTCCAAGAAATTCGGATTACACCATTTTGTCTGCTGACTATTCACAAATTGAATTGCGGGTGATTGCCAGTTTGAGTGAAGATAAAAACATGTGTGATGCTTTCAATTCTGGAAAAGATATTCACCAAGCCACGGCGGCGAAAGTCTTCAATGTTCCGATAGAAGAAGTGACCAAAGAAATGCGAAGCAAAGCCAAGGCTGTCAACTTTGGAATTATTTACGGTCAAGGAGCATTTGGTTTGGCGCAAAATCTTGGCATCAGTAGAACAGAAGCCAAAGAAATAATAGACTCGTATTTCAAACAATTTTCAACACTTAAAAATTTCCAAGCCGATCAAATAGAAAGTGCCAAAGAAAAGGGATACGTGGAAACCATCTTGCACCGCAAGCGACACTTGCCCGACATCAATAGCAGAAACGCTATTGTGCGTGGCTTCGCAGAGCGAAATGCCATAAATGCACCGATACAAGGTTCTGCTGCTGACATAATAAAACTTGCCATGATTAGAATTTTCAATGCTTTTGAAGAAAACAACATACAATCCAAAATGATATTGCAAGTACATGATGAATTGGTATTTGATGTGCTAAAAAGTGAGCAAGAAAAAGTGCAACAAATCGTGCAGGATTGCATGCAGAATGCGTACAAGATGAATGTGCCATTGATAGCAGAATCTGGCTTGGGAGAAAACTGGTTGGTAGCCCACTAACCTATATTCTCAAATTGTTGGTAATTCAGTTTTTAGATTTGCCTTGTCGTGATTTACTTTGTAGCTAAAGCAAAAAGCTATGAATGTCTTGGTATTGGGTTCAGGAGGAAGAGAAAACGCCATCTGTTGGAAAATTTCTCAAAGTTCACTTTTAAGAAGTTTGTTCATTGCCCCTGGCAATGGCGGTACGCCAAGATTTGGTGATAACGTCAATATAGATCCCACCGATTTCAAAGCCATCAAGAAATTTGTACTTGAGAAAGAAATCAATATGGTCGTAGTTGGTCCTGAAATACCATTGGTGGAAGGGATTGTAGATTTCTTTGAAAGTGACAAACACTTGCAAAACGTTGCCATTATTGGACCCAATAAAACTTGTTCTCAATTGGAGGGTAGCAAAAAATTTGCAAAGGAATTCATGATCAAGCATGGCATTCCCACTGCAAAATATGCTTCCTTTGGATCTGAACAAATCAAAGAGGCGCAAGCCTTTATCGATACATTAAAAAAACCGATTGTTCTCAAAGCCGATGGATTGGCCAGTGGCAAGGGCGTATTGATCTTAGATGATCATAAAAAAGCCAAAGATGAGGTGAAGGCCATGTTGAGCGGAAAGGCTTTTGGTGATGCCGGGACAACCGTGGTTATTGAAGAGTTTTTAAAAGGGATAGAATGTTCTGCCTTCATCATTACAGATGGCACATCGTATAAGGTGATGCCAGAGGCAAAAGACTACAAGAGAATTGGGGAAGGCGATACCGGATTGAATACGGGAGGTATGGGTGCTATTTCACCGGTACCTTTTTGCACACCAGAATTCAAAGACAAAATCGAGACCCAAATTATCATTCCTACAATGAAAGGATTGATTGCTGACGGACTCAAATACAAGGGTTTCATTTTCTTCGGAATCATGAAAGTTGGCAATGAGCCTTATGTCATTGAATACAACTGCCGTTTGGGTGACCCAGAAACAGAAGCCATTCTGCCAAGATTGAAATCGGATCTTCTCAATCTCTTTGAAGGAGTTGCAACTGAAACCCTCGGGGAGTGCGATATGCACATCGATGATAGAACTGCGGCTTGTGTTATGTTGGTGGCAGATGGCTATCCTGGTGAATATGAAAAGGGCAAGGAAATCAAAGCCTATGAGGACATCCAAGATAGTTTATTGTTTCATGCAGGCACCAAGCTCAGTGGAAAGGAACAGAAGTTATTGACCAATGGAGGTCGAGTAATGGCGGTAACATCGCTGGCCCACCGATTGGATGATGCCATTTTTCAGACCATGAAAAACGCCAATCAAATCAAATATGCAGGGAAGTATTTCAGAAAGGATATTGGTGAGGATTTGATGAAGTTTACCACCAAAAACTAAGCACTTCTTTTGCGACGAATCAGGATATTGAATATTGCCTGAAAGAACAATTTAACATCCGTCCAGTACGGATGTTTTTCTTTTAATTGCAGATACTCCATTTCAGCGGCAATCACATCTTCTTTGGATCCTTTTCTGTTCATTGCCACGTAAGGCGGAATACATCCAGGCTTGTGCTTGAACCTAAGCTGCTTCAATTCCTTTGGAATGTCCTGGCTATATCTAAAGCTGACAGGACGAACACCCAAGATCCGCATTTCGCCTTTTAAGACGTTGATCAATTGCGGCAACTCATCTACCCAATATTTCCTCATCCACTTCCCCCATGGGGTCAATCTAAAATCTTCCTTTGGCTTGCCTGATTCTGAATACCCATTCACCTTCAATATGTAATCATGCAAGAACTCTGAATAGGGGTACATCGTTCTAAATTTATACACACCAATCACTTTCCCATGTTGGCCCAAACGAGGCATTTTAAAAATGGGTCCATAACTTGGTTTCACCTCTTCATTCGGTTCACCCACCTTGATGGCTTCAATGTACATGTATCGACCGTGCCGATCAAAGGATACAATGTCAAAACCACTAGAGACCAAACGTCCCAAAGCTTCCGCTTTGGATATTATTCGTGATTGTCCCTTGGTCAAATAAAAGTACAATTTTTTTGTTCCCCACAATTTGGATAACACTCTATGAAAGCAAAATTCGAATACAAATATTGCGCTAAAAAACAACCAGTTGTACTTGTCCCTTAGACGCAGATTTCGCGTCCCCAGGGTTTCAACACAACAAATCAATTTGCCTCCTACTTCCAACTTGTCATTGATAACATGCAGGGCCTGATTGATGTAACGGTGTTTATTGAAAGGCTGCAGGTTAACTATGCATGAAGGATTTCCTTTCAAAAACTCTAACGCAATCAAACTACTGGTCTCAATGATAGAAACATCAGAAGCCTCAACATCGCAACGCTGAGCAACAAAAGGGGGTATATTTTTTTCTAAATCTTTCTTCGGCACAATTCCTACTGCTGAGATGATTAGGGTGTAGTGACATTGCAAGAAGGGCCATAGGCCTGATAAGCACCATTGGCAAAGCAAGAAACTTCTATTGAGTATGTCGCGCCCGCTTGGAAATTCCCTGCACCCAAATTGGTCAAATTAAAATATCGACGATTGATATCGTATACCTGATCAACTGCTACCGCCGTTCCTCCGCTTACTTTGACAACGTGGAATCTGTAGTTGGTGACACCATTGATAGAATTGGCGTAAATATTGGTTCCGATGGCCGCCAATGTAGCACCACATTGTGAAGGTTGAACTTGAGTAATGGCCGAAGGAGTACTTACATTACAAGCTGCACCGTATCCCGAATAAACGCCAGCGATTTCTGTAGCAACCTGAATAGAATATGTCGCACCAAACTGAGCAGCGCCAGCACTTAATTCTGAAAGATTAAAATACCTTCTTGGTAAAATCAATTCTTCACTAACCGCTGTTCCGCTTCCACCTGAAGTCTTTGTAACACTGAACTTGTAATTGGTTGCTCCGGTTACAGTGTTTGCATAGATGGGAGTAGTCAATGTACTTAATGTTGCTCCGCATTGCGATGTTTGTACCACGGTACTTCCTGAAGGAAAAGTAATATTACACGCATCGCTGTATTGGTAATAAGCACCACCCCATTTCACCGCGACATCTACGGAGTATGTCTGACCAGCAAGCAACCCAGGAACATCTATGAATCTGAAACTCCGGCTTGCCACTGCATACTCAATAGGAGCACCTCCGTTGTTGAAACGGAATTTGTATTCCTCAACACCACCGATTCCTCTGGCGTATACGCGTGTACCAAATGAGGCAACCGTAGAATTGCATTGATCCACTTGGATGTACGTTTCAGGATATGGATTGGTGGATACATTGGTTGCAGCTCCGTAATTGCCCCAATTGCCACTCTTCTTCATCCTTACAGAAATTGCATAGGTCTTGTTGTATTGGTAACCTGCAAATTCAACAAAAGCGAACTTGGTCCCTGTTTTTATGATCGTCGCTGAGAAGGCTCCATTGACGATTCTAATTTGATAACCCTCAACTCCAACACCTGCAACGACACTCAATGAATCGAACTGCAAATTCTCGATAGTGGTATTGGCAAAAGCTGGCGTCACGGTTGTCGTTCCTACGGAACTTAAATTGGGCAGGGTAACCGTACAAGCATCGCCATAAGTTCCAAAACCTGAACCTACATTAACAGCTACCTTAACCGTGTAGGTTGTTCCGTAAAAATAAGTTCCAGCTACAAACTCTGTAAAGCGGAAAAAACGACCTGTTTTGGTTAACACAGGCAATGTATCTTGACCCGCTCGATAAACCAAAAATCGATATTGAGTAGCTCCTGAAACCGTTGTTGCATACAAATAAGACGAAATAGATGTCAATGTCACACCACAACTTGACGCCAATAATTTTGTTGTTACAGCAGAGGGAGTAGATACATTGCATGAAGCACCATAGGCACTAAAATTACCATTGGTTCCAGCTGCTACAGAGATGGTATATGTGGTGCCAAAGTTGTAATTACCCGCACCCAATTCAGAAAGATTAAAGTAATTGGCCGACTCGGTTAAAATAAACTCGCTTGCCCCATTGACTATTTTAAATCTGTATTGCGTAGCTCCTGTAACGGAATTTGCAAAAATGTTTGACGTCAAACTTGGCAAAGTAGTCCCGCAATAAGAGGCCGAAATTGTAGTAGATGGCAAAGAGGTTGAAGTAAAAGAACACACAGGTCCATCCGGATGAAATCCCACAGCATCGGTCAGTTTGTATGATACGGTAACTGAATAATTTGTTCCAAATTGATATCCAGGAACCTCCAACATATTAAAGTAACGAACCGCTTTGATCACTTCCACTGAGGGGTTCACACCGTCTGATAAGGTAAAGCGATATTGGGTGGCTCCGTAAACACTAGAAGCATACAAATTGGTTCCCATTGAGGCCAATGTCGTTCCGCAATAGCTGGCCAACAGCGTGTTGGCAACAGGTACCGGAGAAGTTACAGCGCAACTCGCACCATACGCACCAAAACCGGCCCCAGTATCTACTGCTACCGACATTTGATAAGTCACACCGTAATCAAATCCGGGAACATTCTGAAAACGAAAAGCTCTCGAAGCAGAGGTATACTCCAAAGTTGTTGCCCCATTGACCAATTGAAACCTATACTGCGTAGCACCGACAGCAGCATCTGCATAAATATAGGTAGAAACCGATGCGATGGTTGTTCCGCATTGCGAAGCTTGGATCTGAGTGGTTTGCGCAAATAAGATTGAACCCAATGTTGTTGCGAGAATAGCAAGTAAAAATCTCAAATGTTTCATAAGCCTAAGTATAAAGTTTCTATATACCAAAGATACGCATTTCAATCAAAATGGTTACAACAGAGTTTGGACTGAATTCTTGGGCTATTTCTGAGAAGAAAAATACAGAACTTTCAATTGCTCTGCCACTTTGGGTGCAGATAACCTTTCGATGGCCATTCGACCATTTGACGCGGAAAAGTGATGGGCTCGTGCATAATCAATCCTCGTTGCCAGCTCATTTGCATCAAAAG
>CANHIV010000056.1 GCA_947460525.1 Flavobacteriales bacterium | reverse complement strand
TGGGTTGGTTGGGAAACAATGGATCCAAGAAGACTTTGGCGCGCTTTCAAGACAAAGTAGTATTCAACATTCCTTTGATCTATCAAACTGAGTTGATGTTGATTCGTGCGGAAGCCATAGCCTACGCACAGACTGGCAGATTAAATGAAGCCATTGCAGACATCAACAAAGTTCGTGGTCGCGCTTATTCACAAGACAACAGCATCTCTACATCTTCAACAGCCGATGAAGTGAAAGCAGCTGCAAGAAGAGAGTACCGCATTGAAACCATTGGTGAAGGAAAATGGTTGGATCAATTCAGAAGACTCGCTGTTGAAGGTGTTGTTTCGAATATCCGAACTTCACCTTGGAACTGTCCAGGAATGGCATTGCAATTTCCGAACAATGAATTTACCGGTGCCAGCTTTGTTGGAAATCCAGAAGGCGGTTGTAACTAAAAACAATGACAAGCAAAATCATGAAAAAATATATTTTCGCAATTACAGCACTCACTTTTTTGTGGGTAGGATGTAAACCAGAAATCAAAGGTGATCTTGGCGACGTGACCAACAAAGAAATTGGCATGAGCGGAACATGGGAACTTCAACACTTCTATATTCAAGATCCCAATAGTCCTATTTTGGAACAACGTGATTTCACCAACTACTACGTAGTAGATGGTGTGGAACCCATGCGCGTGAATCTTGATGCTGCAACGCACACCTACGACGTGAGCATCAATGTTGGGAAAAATTTCTTGGGTGATTCAGGTACATGGCATTTGGATGATGTCATGGCTCCATCGTTTCTTTATCTAGAAAATTTAAATGACACCATCACCATTGCGCTTGGCAGCATGGTGAATGTCAACTCAGAAGAAATGAACTTGAACATTGAGAAAAAGTGTTCCAGTGGTTTCAAAAATGTGATTTATAAATTCAACTTTAACCGCGTACAATAATGAAAAAACTACTAGCACTCGCGTTCATCATTATCGCTGGCGTTAACGCATGGGGACAGGCCGCATTTGTTCTTCCCTCACCTACCAATGCCAATGACTCCTTGACGATTTATATCGATATCAGC
This sequence comes from Flavobacteriales bacterium, assembly GCA_947460525.1. Classification (GTDB taxonomy): domain Bacteria; phylum Bacteroidota; class Bacteroidia; order Flavobacteriales_D; family Sanyastnellaceae; genus CAMCTV01. Next base: position 5,616 of record CANHIV010000056.1, on the reverse strand, counting down.
CAAACCACTTATGGATTAAAAGGGATATTAACCAACCATCCTGAGTACAAGGATTCTGTTTACATGTGGACGTGGGCCCCAGCAGGCCCAGCATGTGGAAATGGCGACTGGGGAAATTCGAATGCTTGCATGCGCATGACCCATGTAAGTGGAATGATTTTTTCGATTAAAATGATTCCTACACAATTCTATTCCTGTACCCCTTTGCAATTGTATTCCAATGGTATCAACTGCTTGGCCAAATTACAAGACGGCAATGCCTTTGCTTCTGACGGATTGGGCGAAGCCAAAACGGAGGACTTGCACATTGACATTTTGCCTGCATTGTGTGCGGACAAATTTTGCTTCTTCCCAGAGGCTGCCAAGAAAGACGATTTCTTGACCATCACCTATGACAACGGCGAAGAGACCAACACCAATCTTCAAAACTTGGGTCCAGATGATTGTTACTTGTACATGTCTGCAAAAGCAGGAATCAATCAATTCCCAATCTCTGCGCCTGCTGATGTAACGACCAACCCTTTGTTAAAAATGCAAGCGGTGGACGGAGAGCCCGGAAAATTCAGAATGACCATCATCCCTGAAGAGTTTTTCAACACCAACGGGGCCAACATTCAAGAGGTATGGTTCTATGTGGTATCGCCCTCCTACTTGCCAGCACCACCAACTGTAATGAAATACGTTTTGTTGAATTGCAACTAATGTAAATATTTTATGAATAAAAAAGGCAGACTTAACCGTCTGCCTTTTTTGTTTGGACAAGGGCTTTGGTTATATTTGGACAAACTAAAAATTCTATGTCAACTCAACAACAAAGTCATCCTAAAGGATTGTGGTATCTGTTTGGAACAGAAATGTGGGAGCGATTTGGTTATTACCTCATGCTCGGTATTTTTTCATTGTACATGATTGAAAACTGGAACAGTGGTGGTATGGGATTTACGCCCACCCAAAAATCAGATATTTACGGAACTTACTTGGGCTTGGTATATTTGACACCATTCATCGGTGGTTTGTTGGCTGACCGTATTTTGGGTTATCGCCGTTCGATCATTATGGGTGGATTGATGATGTCGGCGGGATACTTCTGCCTATCCATTCACTCTGAGATGTCATTTTACATCGCATTGTTCTTGATCATTTTGGGCAATGGATTTTTCAAACCCAACATCTCAACATTGGTTGGAAATCTATACAGCTCAGATGAGTTGAAACACAAGAAAGACGCCGGTTACAACATCTTCTACATGGGGATCAATATCGGTGCCTTCATTTGCAATTTTGTGGCGGCTTACATGCGCATCAACTACGGATGGGGACATGCCTTTGCTGCAGCTGGAGTGGGTATGTTGATTGGTGTAGCGGTTTTCATCTTGGGAACCAAGCACATCAAACATGTTGATGTGGTAAAACCTGTTCAAAAAGGCGATATGACCACGGGTCGCATCTTAGCGATGACCGTTTTGCCCATGTTCATTTTTGGTATTTTGGGTTACATGATTCCCGGAAACTTCTTGGGTTCTGATACCAACGATGCCTTCATCATTGGTTGTTTGCCTGTCATTGGATTCTTTATCTATTTGGCATTTAAATCAGAAGCATCTGAAGCCCGTGCCATCAAAGCATTGTTGGCAGTTTTCACTTGCGTGATTTTATTCTTTGCCATTTTCCACCAAAACGGTGATGCATTGACCGTTTGGGCGGAAGACCACACCGACCGCAAAATGTCCGATGGCGTTGCTGCAGTAGCGCAAGACATGAACATGGCGCAAGTAGTCGTTAACAACGACATCGTTTCTGCCCCACAAGAAAAATTTGACTCTACCATTACTGCATTGCGCGCACAAGAATCCGCAATGCCCGACGTTTCTGCTGAAGAGCACAAAGCTAAGGTTGATTTTTCAGACAAAGTAACGCAGTTGGAGAAGTCGCGCAAATATTTCGAAACGCTTCCCGCATCTGAAGTTCCTGCTCAAGGCAATGACATGAAATTGTACAGCACGGAGCTGTATCAAAGTATCAATCCGTTCTGGGTGGTGATGTTGACCCCTGTTGTGGTGGGCTTCTTTGGATGGATGGCCAGCCGCAAGCGTGAGCCTTCTACCCCAACCAAAATTGCTATAGGTTTGATCATCACTGCTCTTTCTGCTTTGGTAATGGTGGGCGCTGTTGCCGCTACCAACGACCTTTCAGGAAAAGCCAGCTCTTGGTGGTTGATTGCTTCCTACGGTGTAATCACTGTTGGTGAATTGTGCTTATCGCCAATGGGATTGAGTTTGGTTTCTAAACTGTCTCCTCCCCGCATCACCGCTTTGATGATGGGTGGATTTTTCTTGGCGATTTCCGTAGGGAACAAATTGTCTGGCATGTTGTCCAGCCTTTGGGAAGAAATGGACGACAAGAAAAACTTCTTCTACTTGAACTTTGCGCTGGTATTGGCCGCCGCCATTTGCTTGATGATGATGTTGAAGTGGTTGAATAGCGTAATGCGTGAGAAAAACATTTTGTAATTGATGGAAACAACAATCGAACAGATTCAGAATTTCAAAGGCAAATACCCCAAGCAATTGTGGTATTTGTTTTTTTCTGAGATGTGGGAGCGCTTCAGCTTCTACGGCATGCGGGGCATGTTGACCTATTTCATGATCAATGTTTTGGTCATGAACGAAGAAGCGGCCAACCTACAATACGGCGCTACTCAAGCCTTTGTTTACGCCTTCACTTTTATCGGCGGTATGTTTGCCGACAAGATTTTGGGTTTCCGAAAATCACTTTTCTGGGGAGGCATCCTCATGATCATCGGAAGTGTAATCCTATCCATTGACCCCAAAAACTTCTTCTTCATCGGTATCGCCTTCAACATCATTGGTACCGGATTTTTCAAGCCCAATATCTCCACGATGGTGGGTCGTCTTTACAAAGACGGTGATGAGCGAAGAGACAGTGGATTCTCCTTGTTCTACAGCGGTATCAATATCGGTGCTTTGATTGGAGGATATGTTTGTATCTCCTTGGGAAAATCTTACTCTTGGAATATCGCATTTGGCTTGGCAGCTATCGTGATGACCATCTCCTTGTTGACTTTTTTGTTCACGCAGAAAAGCCTAGGTCCTATTGGTTTGTCACCATTGGAAAAAGATGAGAAAAGCGTTCGTCAACGAAAAGAATGGATGGTATTCATTGGCTCCGTGATTTGCATTCCGTTGATCAGCATCATGGTCAAACAAACCGAGTACACGGATTATTTCATGTACACCATCGGTCCATTGACCCTCGTGTACTTTTTGATCGAAACCTTGAAGCTCAATAAATCCGAGCAAAACAAGATGTGGGCCGCTTTGGTCTTCATTCTTTTCTCCATCATGTTCTGGGCTTTCTTTGAGCAAAGTGGTGGCTCCTTGTCCATCTTTGCCGCCAATCACTTGGGCACCGAATTATTGGGCTTTATCACTGTAGATCCCAATGGTGTAAACAATGCCGCCAATTCACTTTTCGTGATTGCATTTGCGCCGATATTGGGAATTATTTGGGTCGCTTTGAGCAAAAAGAAATCAGAACCCAACACCATGGTGAAGTTCTCTTTGGGCTTCTTCTTCTTGGGTGCTGCCTTCTTGACTTTGTACGCCACCATCTTTGTTGCGGATAGCAATGGCATGACCTCCTTGGACGTCTTTACATTGGCCTATTTCATCATGACCTTGGGTGAACTTTGCTTGTCCCCCATTGGACTTTCCATCATGACCAAATTGGCCCCCACGCATTTGCAGGGCATGATGATGGGCATGTGGTTCTTGGCCAGTGCATACGGGCAATATGTGGCAGGATTGTTGGGTGCGGGCATGAGTCTGCCCAACGAACAGGCGACAAAATTGGAAAAATTGACCTCCTACACGCACGGATATTATCAATTGGCCATCATCGCAGTAGTATGTGGTGTATTGCTTTTGATTTTCTCCAAGCAAGTAAAAAAATTAATGCAAGATGTTAAATAGAAAAATTGGTGTCTTATTGATGCTCCTCCTTTCGCAATTGGCGTGGGGACAAGAAAACAAGATTCATTGGTTAACCGTGAATGAATTGGAAGAAGCTGTAAAAGCTTCTCCCAAAAAGGTAATGATTGATGTCTATACCCAATGGTGCGGACCTTGTAAAATGATGGCCAATCAAACCTTTACCCATCCCGACGTGGTTCGTTATATGAACGAGAATTACCACTGCGTAAAGTTTGATGCAGAGTCTGGAGATCCGGTCACTTTCAAAGGAAAGGAGTACAAAAATCCCGATTTCAAACCAGGAGCAGGTGGAAGAAACAGTGTTCATCAATTGACCTTTGACCTGGGCGTTAATGCCTATCCCACTTTGATCTTCTTTGATGAAAATTTAAATCCGATAACGCCAGTCACAGGATTTCAAAGTGTAGAGAATTTTGAGTTATATGCCAAACTTTTTGGTTCCAACGCATACCGCGAAATCACCTCCAAAGAATCTTGGGAGCAATACCAACGCAACTTTGTCAGAACCTGGGGAATGGCCCCAGCTCCTGCTCCGGCGGCCGTTCAGGAAAAGAAAGTTGGACCCTCACCCCTGTTGATGGAAATACCTAATGACACGCTGGACATCCCTTACTCACCAATGGAAGACATTCCTGTGGTCCCCGCAGAAAGTGTAATGCCTGCGCCTGAGGACGCGGTTTTCGAAATGGTGGAACAAATGCCCATCTTCACGGCTGGTGATATCAACCAATACATCGCCAAGAACGTCAAATACCCAACGGATGCCATTGAAAATGAAATTCAAGGGAAGGTGTATCTGAGTTTCGTTGTCGATAAATCAGGGAAAGTGAGAGATGTGATCATCCTCCGCGGAATTCGTGGCGGCGGAAGCTTAGAGAAAGAAGCATTGCGCGTCATCAAATCTTTGCCCAACTTCAGCCCTGGACTACAAAACGGAAAAGCCGTGAACGTAAAAATGACCATTCCAATAAATTTTCAATTGAAGTAATCAATTTTTTTGGAAATCAAAAGTTATTACATATATTTGCACCCCTTAAAAAGGTATAAAACAGACCGACATGAATCGCATCAAAGAATTAGAAAAGCAATTGAATCCTGTACGTGAATTCCCAGCATTTCAAGCAGGAGACACTATATCTGTAACCTACAAGATCAAAGAAGGTAACAAAGAGCGTCCACAAACCTTTACTGGTGTTGTGATTCAACGTCGTGGTTGTGGTACCACTGAAACTTTCACTATCCGTAAAATGAGCGGTGGTGTTGGTGTTGAGCGTATCTTCCCATTTGCTAACCCTTCTATCGAAACCATCGAAGTGAACAAGCGTGGTAAAGTACGTCGTGCACGTATCTTCTACTTGCGTAAATTGACTGGTAAAGCAAGCCGTATCCAAGAGCGCAAAGCGCCTGTTAAAGCTTAAGCTTTCCCAATTACAAATATTGAAAGCCCCTTTTGGGGCTTTTTTTTTGCTTACATCCACACAATCCAATAATCCTCCTATTTTTATTACATGATTACTGTACAAACGATCGTAAACGCTTCCTTGGAGAATGCGTGGAATGCTTTTACCCTGCCTGAAGCCATTGTCCAATGGAATTTTGCCGG
>CANHIV010000055.1 GCA_947460525.1 Flavobacteriales bacterium | reverse complement strand
TGGCTGAAAAGAGAATTGCAATACCTGATTGATAACAACATCACCAATGGCGGTGAATACCAATTGCCCGATGCCCTTCGCAATATGATGAAGCAAGGTGCAAAATTTACACCTGGTACTGTCAATGATTGGATGGACTGCGGAAACAAAAACGCCGTGGTAGAAACCAATCAAAAAATATTGGGCTATGAGCCACAATACGCAACGGCAATGAACATAGGAGAAAATTCACAAGTCATTCCGCCTTGCTTTATTGCTGATGATGTTGTTCTGAAAAACGCCATCGTCGGTCCGTATGTATCATTGGAAAAAGGCGTGAAAATTATCAATAGCAAAATTGAAAATGCCATCGTCAATGCACACACCGTTATCGCAGAATCCGAAATCGAAAATGCCATGATTGGCGCGCATTGCCACATCCGTCATTACAAAGGTGATATCAATTTGGGCGATTATTCAACCGTTGGAAACATTGAATAAACACCTCTACATATTTCTAGTTTCAGTCATTTTTTGGAGTTGTACCCAAAAACAAAACACCGTTGCCCTCAATCGAGAAGAATCAAAGGCCGCCAACGATTTGTTCTTTAAAGGACTGAGTGAAAAAAATGCAGGCAACTGGGAAAGTAGTATTCAAACTTTTTCGCAATACCTCAATGCTCAACCACAATCGGCAGCGGTACATTACGAGATGTCTCGCATCTATCGTGAACAACTCAATCAGCCGCTATCCGCTATAGAACACGCTGAGAAGGCCCAGCAAATCGACCCCGCCAACAAATGGTATGCATTGGAATATGCGCGTTGCTTGACCGCACTGGAGAATGGAAAAGCCGCCATCAAGATGTACGAGAAGACCTCCAACCTGGATCCCACTTGGACGCTTCCCTTGTATGAATGGGCCGAAGTTTGCAGCTTTTTTGGTGATACACAAAAGTCGATTGATGTTTGGAACCAATTGGAAAAAATTACCGGTGTGGATCCCTATATCATCGGGAAAAAACAATTCAACTACATTGAACTGGACAAACCCCTAGCTGCAGGATTGGAATTGGAAAAATTAGCTGCCGCCTTTCCTGGAGAAAAACGTTGGGTGATTCAAGCCGCTGAATTTTATGCCAACATCAACGAGCCACAAAAGGCGCAAGCGGTCTTGGAAAAATACCCCATTGAAAACAGCGGAATATCCTACTACCTGCAATACAAATCGCGCATCAAGGCCCATTCAGGTGGCACCATCGAGGATTTGAAATTGTTGGAAAAAGCATGTCAGTATGAAGATGTGAGTATCGATCAACGCGTGGTGGCCTTGGCGCCATTGGTGTATCAAAAGTTTCCTGATGATTGGTTAAAAATTATCGAGCAATGCCTGATCTCCACGCAAAGAATATTTCCGAATGAAGCCAAAGCACATTCCGTGGCCGGTGACTTTTACAACTACACCAACAACTTGCCCAAAGCCATTGAATGTTTCAATCGAACCATCGAAATTTATCCCGCTGAATCCAACGTCTGGAAAGCCCTTTTGGAAATCTATGAATACCAATTCAAAGAAGATCCAACGGATTATTTGAAACGCGCCCAAGAAGCTTCCTTGCAATTTCCATTCATGCCGGAGTTCAAAGCCCACGAAGTGGTTGCGCTATCGCGCCTTGGAGAGTATGCATCTATCATTCAAGAAGCGACAGAAGGGCTAGGAATCGTAACCGATCAAGTAGAAGCAGAAGCCTCTTTGTACATCAATAAAATTCAAGCCCTTTACGCCACTGGGCAGAAAGATGCTGCCGTTCAATTGTCCAAAAACGTATTGCAACTTCCCCAAATGCAAAATCCAATCATCGTATTTCATTTGGCTTGGATGAATGAATTTTTTGAGGGCAATGCTACAGCCATAAGAGATAGATTCTACAACGCGCAAAGTGCGCAAAAAGAAGGATCACAAATCACGGCACAATTGATTGCTATCAAGAAAAATGAGTCCATCCAAGCTGATGCATTTCAATTCGAAAATTGGCAAGGTTGTCTCAATGCATTTTACTATTACAAAAAATCCAATAATGCCAAGTCGGCATGTGACGCTCTTCAAAAAGCGGAAGAGCTAATGCCCTACAACCCTTGGATTTCGACACTTTTTGTATGCCCATGAAATTTTCCACCATCCTTCTAGTCATCATCATCGTTGCGCTGAGCAGTTGCAAGACTGAAAAAATAGCAATGAGAACCACGGAAAAAGTGCGTCCACGTTCTGCCATTTTTGTCCTTAAACAAAATGAGAAAAAATGGATGCCCTATCACCAAGCGGGAATGAAAATAGAAGGCGGATTCACTTCCCCTGACGAAGAATTGGACTTTAAAGCCAACGTGAGAATCGCCAAAGACAGCGCGGTTTGGATGTCCATTTCGCCCGCGTTGGGAATCGAAATAGCGAGAACACTGGTACTAAAAGACTCTATCAAAGTACTCTCAAAAATTCCTGACAACAAGTTTGCTTTCATCACAGGAATAGAAGACTTGGAGAAATTTGTTCACTTCGATCTGGACTTAGAAGATCTTCAAAGTCTCATCTTTGGCCAGCCCATCGGTATCGATCGCATTGGCGGCAAATTCAAAAGTGATGAAGACACCGCACACTACATCATTCAGACCCGATACAAACGCCGCATTAAAAAATCCTTGGAATTGATTCAAAACAATTCCGACACGCTCGCTAATCATCCCGACGAAAACGAACGCATCAAGGCGCGTGAAAAAAGAATACAACAACGCATGGAAGAAGATGGACTCATTCTTTCCAAGTATTGGTTTGACGCAGAGACCTATCTTCTCAAGAAAACCCAATTCAATGACGCTTACAATGGTCGATTGGTGGAAATAGAAAACTTGGAATGGAACGTAGAAAATCCCGTGCAACAATATCCGAGCTTGATTCTTGTTCATGTCAATGACAATGGAAAGCTTTTTTCATTTTCATGGGAGGTTAACCGTTGTGTCACCGATAGAACTTTTGAATTTCAATTTGAAATTCCTGAGGGATATCCCATTAAAAAATCGCTATGAGAAAATGGATCACCTGGGCGTTGGCCATCACCGCAATTTTTTCTGGTATGTTCATCAGCCAATTGGTTTTTGGACAAAATAAAAAAGAAGCGCTGCGCTCACAGCGCGATGAACTTTCCGCCAAGATCAAGGAAACCAAGGCGATGATTGCGGATTCCGAGAAAAAACAAAAACTTACCGCAGGCCAAATTGCCATTCTCAATGAGCAAATTCGCTACCGTGAAAACATGATTGAAAATATCAACGGTGAATTGGGACAATTGGATCAAAACATTCAAACCGAGCAAAGCCAAATCCAGTTGCTCGAGTTTCAATTGCAATCTTTGAAAGACGAATATGCCAAGATGGTTTACCAAGCGTACAAAAACAGATCATCCTACAATTCCATCGTTTTCATTCTTTCAGCAGATGATTTTTACCAAGCCTACAAGCGCTACAAAATCATGCAAGCCTTGTCCGATGGAAGAAAAAAACAAGTAGAAATCATCAAAGAGACGGAGGCCAATTTGCTCAACAGCATTGCAGACTTAAAAATTAGCCGAACGCAAGTGGCCTCGCTGCGCAATGAGCAAGAACAAGTAAAAGCGGAAATCGATCAGGACAAACTGGCCCAACAAGAAAAGCTTACCAAACTCAAAAAAGAAGAATCCAAACTCCGCGCACAGCAAAAGAAGCATGAATCAGATCGAAAAAAATTGATCTCCAAGATTCAGGACATCATCAATAAGGAATTGGCAGAAGAAAGGAAGCGCGAAGAGCAAGAACGCATCAAAGCCCTCGCCGCTATTGAAAAAGCCAAACCAGACAAAGCCACCGGTCCCTCACCAAAGCCAGGAGAATCGCCAAAAGTAGCTGTCACTGCCAAGACCGAAACCAAGACCACCAAAATTGAATTGGCACCAGAAGTGGTTTCATTAAATGCCAATTTTGAAAACAACAAAGGCAATTTGCCTTGGCCCGTTAGCCACGGCGCCATCACATCGCACTTTGGAAAACATGCACATCCCAGTTTGGAAGACATCATCCTCAACAACAATGGCGTCGATTTTACCACCAAGCAAGGAGAAACCGTATTGAGCGTTTTTGGTGGTAAGGTAACCTCTGTTTTCAGCATCCCCGGCGCAGGATACAACATCATCGTGACGCACGGAACATACAAAACCGTTTATTCAGGATTGGCACAAGTGAACGTCAAAGTAGGAGATAAAATTGCTGCAAAACACAATCTGGGAACCGTTGGTTTAACAGATGACGAAGCCGTATTGCATTTTGAATTGTGGGCCGTTAGCAGTACCAAGGGTTCTGCACAAAACCCCGAATCATGGATGCGGAAGAGGTAAACTTCGGTTACCCTGCAAGCCTCCAGTGTGGACCACCAATAATGCCTTTTCTTTCAACACTGACGATGCGTTGAATACCAACTCATGCATCATCTTTGCGGTATAAACACGGTCCCAGTTCCTTCCCTTCTCGGCCTCCTGGCCCATCCATGTCACCAACTCGTCTTTGATTTTTCCGTATCCTCCCCAATGCTGATCACTATAAATCACCAATCGGTTCAAGTACTCCTCTTGAATTTCCGGTTCCTGAATCACCCACCGCAATTGGGCGCGAACCATCTCTCTTAACTCCGCATGTCCTGCTTTCAAAGCAAAAAACACATGAACCCGATGGTGAGATTTTGTTTTCAATAACAATCCAGCAGCCGTGGTACCCGTGCCTCCAGCAACTGCAAAATCAGTGAAGTTCTCAAGATCGGATTGGGTAAGCATCTCCATACAACCCATCAATCCCAAGTAATTGGCTCCGCCTTCAGGGATGTAATAAGCATGCGGGTATTGATCATGCAGCCAAACTTTGAAATCCTCTGAACCCCGCAAATCATAGATCTCTGTATCAACAGCAGAAAGCTTCATGCCATTCTCCATCATTTGCAACATGGCCGCATTGGGCGCCTCCATTTGCCAACTGCCGCGCATTACACCATGACTCTGAAAACCCTCTAGAGCAGAACATTCAGAAACAGCCAACAAGTGATTGCTCCAAGGACCTCCCAAAGTAACAATCTCCGTAAACCCCTTTTGTCGGGCGTCCATCAGATTGTAATACAGCTTGAACCACTTGTTGCCCGACTTCCATTCCGTATCGGATATCCACCTCTTGCACTGCCATGAAAAACCAACTTCCGTCAGCTTTTCATATTTTATTTGAACCTCTAGCATTTCTATTTGTTGTTTAACCCCCGATACTACATTTTTGCACCATGTCCAACAACCGAAACATACCCAGAGAAGAAGGCGACTTCTACTACACGGAAGAAGGATACATTGTATTCACTGAACAATATCATCTGAAGCGCGGCCATTGCTGCCAAAGCGGGTGTAAGCATTGTCCTTATGGTTTTGATAAGAAAACCGGTAAAATCAAAAAGTAGTTCGTTCCGATTCGTCTAAAATTTCTAGCAACGTTCTAAACGCTGCGGTGTGCGCACCAAATCTATCTTGGTGATCTTTCTGCAACGCCGGTGCACATTTCTCTTGATACTCATCCAACGCTGCTTGTGACAAGCAAACATATTGAATAGCGTAGGTTACGCCGCCCTCTTCAAAAGCATGTACACGACAGATGCGATGCGCAAGGAAAAAACCAGTTTCCATGACATCCGGAATATGTACTTCTCGCATCCATGCCAGCCACTCCAAATGCACCTGCTCATCCACACTCACTGTCACATTGTAAATCACTTTATTCATTCTTCAAAAATGAGAATACTTTGTTTCATTTCAAAGGTTTATATTTGCCCATATTAATAAACCATGACTGGATTACTACACCTACATTCCTTCTTGCGCTATGTCGCAGTATTCTTGATGATTTGGACCATCGTCCATGCCTACATCAACATGAAAAAATCTGATGCCGTTGCCAGCAAATGGTCAATGTTGGGCATGATTGTTTTGCATACCCAATTTTTGATTGGCTTGGTTTTGTGGATCATCAAATTGAAAAATACACCTGCGGGTGAATTGATGTCTGTAAAAGACAACCGTTACTTCATCATGGAGCACTCGTTGATGATGTTGATCGCCATTGTGTTGGTGAGTGTTGGACACATCAAAGGCAAGAAAACCGCGGATATCCAGAAGCGCTACAAAACCGTATTTACTTTCTTTTTGATCGGATTTATCATCATGATGGTGATGATCCCTTGGCCTTTCTTTTCTCACGCACCATTCAGAGGTTGGTTCTAATGCGAATTGTTCTTTCGATTTTTGTATTGGCTGGAATTGGGGTGGGTTGTGGCGATGCTGCTCAAACCCCCACCAACGCTACCGTCAATGCTGCTGACCTCTACATGACCCGATGCGCCGGCTGTCATGGTTCTGATGGCAATCTACAGCTATCTGGAGCCAAAGCACTTTCTGCTTCGCAAATGAAGAAAGAGGAAATCACAGCACAGATAAAAATGGGAAAAGGCAGCATGCCGCCGTTTGAAGGTAGATTGTCTGACAAAGAAATTCAAGCACTTGCCGATTACGTTATTTCATTTCGCGCCAAATAATTCATGGCAAAACTAACTTCTACTTCCAAACCACAAGAGACTTGTGTCTTGGTGGGCATCATCAC
>CANHIV010000054.1 GCA_947460525.1 Flavobacteriales bacterium | reverse complement strand
TGTGCAACCAGGTCAGAAGATAGAAAAGGGCAGTGAATTTGGATTTATCAAATTTGGAAGCCGAGTGGACTTGTATTTCCCTTTGGACACCAAAATCCATTGTAAAATAGGAGACAAAACCACGGGCAATGAAACGGTCATTGCGGAGTGGTAATGCACATATAGAAATTAAAAAAGGAGGCAATGGCCTCCTTTTTTGTTTCCTACATCCCGAAGGAATTATTTAATAAACTCAGCGTCTTTGATTGTTGTGCTAATGGCATTGACACATAGCACTGGAATTTGAGCGTCATTGTTGATTACACTTTGCTCTTCTGATGAGCTAAACATCCCCATAAATCCGCTATCATGTGAGTTAACAATACAAATCAAATCTGCCTCAATCGCTGCAGAATATTTGATCATCGATTTGACGAAACCATCACTCTTACTTTCGGTTACTTCCACTTCATAAGCAATTCCTCTACCTTCCAAATACTCAGCGGCATATTTGATGTTTCTCTCCAATTGATTGCGCAAGAACTCATCCGTTTCATTGGGAGATACCAAGAACACTTTTGAGTTAAAGTACTTGGCCATATTACCAACAGAAGTCAATTTCTGTTTTGTTTCTTTGTGCAAGTCCATTGGTACTACCAATTTGTGGTAGCCATGTGGGCGGATGGTTCTTTCTTGTGTTACAATAAATGGGACCAATGATTCAGTTACAATTTTTAAAGCGCGACTTCCAGTTAAAAACTGCATTCCGCGAATACCGTGGGTACCCATGATAATGAGGTCAGCTTCCATTTCTGAAGACACTTTGTCAATGTCCTCAAAAATATTTCCGATACGAACAATCGTTTCGATATTTTCATTCTTCTCCGTTCTAACCCACTCTTTTAAAGCCTGCATTTTTTGTTTGGCTTCAGCAACTTGATGCTTATTATCGATAATGTGCGTCGCGTATACAGTTGCTTTGATGGTTTTTCCCATTACCAGGGCGTGCTCCAATGCAACTTCACTAACACGGGTAAAATCGTAAGGAGTAATGATCTTTTTTTCCATAACCTAATTTTTATCAAAAATACACTGAAAACTGATAGGTTGAATGACCTAAGTCAAGTTTAAGAAATTGATGATGGCTTGTAGAAATTCTTTTGGCGCTTCTGCATGTACCCAGTGTCCTGCGTTGGGAATCTCGACAAAGTGAACATTGGGAAATAGGTGCTGAATGGCAGCGTGATCATTGGGTACAACGTAGTTGCTTTTTCCTCCAGTGAGAAACAAGGTTGCCCCGGAGAATTCTCGGTTGGGCAATGCTGCAAGAATGGCTGCAATGTTGGTTTCCAAGGCCGGTACATTAAAGCGCCATGCCAATTTACCCTCTTCTATCCAATACAAACTTTTAAGTAAGAATTGTTGGGTAGAAATATCTGGGATAAAGGGTTGGATTCTGCTTTCTGCTTCTTTTCGGCTCGTGCAATTTTGCACATCAACAGCATGAAGTCCTTTAAAAATTATATCATGATGGGGCGGGTAAGCTTTGATACCCATGTCAATGACCATCAACGACGTCACTTTGTCAGGAAAGTTTTGTGCAAAGTGCATCACCGTTTTACCCCCCATGGAATGTCCAAGGAAATGAGCTTTTTCTACGCCTATTGATTCCAGGGTCTCTGCCAAATCATTGCACATCAAATCATATGACATGGCATCATTATGCGGGCTGTGACCGTGATTCCGTTGATCTACCAAGATCACTTGAAACCATTGTGACAAAAATTTAGCGTGGGTTTGCCAGTTGTCTCCTGAACCAAACAATCCATGGAGCACTACCAAATAGGGCTTTTCAACGGAATCTCCGATGAGACGATGAAATAAAATCATAGTTCGTTTTGCAATTGGTGCAAGTACATTTTCACTGTGTTATCGAGACCCAAATAAAGGGCGTCAGAAATCAAAGCATGTCCAATGGAAACCTCTGCCAAGTGCGGAATTTGCTGGTGAAAGAATTTCAAATTTTCAAGGTTCAAGTCATGTCCCGCATTGACGCCTAGCCCCAATTGATGGGCATATTCTGCTGCTTTTTTGTATTCCTTTATTGCATCCATTGGATGTACAGAAAAGTGTTGCGCGAAAAATTCTGTGTACAATTCAATTCTATCCGTTTGTAGATCAGATGCTTTTTTTATTTTTTCAGCAATGGGATCAATGAATATGCTCGTACGTATTCCTTTGCGCTTCAATTGATCAATGATGGGAAACAAAAAGTCGAAGTGCTTTTCAGTGTCCCATCCGGCGCTGGAGGTAATGGCATCAGGTGCATCAGGAACAAGCGTTACTTGATGAGGCAGGACTTCCATCACCAACTCCAAAAAGGATTCGGTTGGATTGCCTTCTACGTTGAGTTCTGTTTGCACTACTTTTTTAAGATCGCGCACGTCTTGGTATCGGATGTGACGCTCGTCTGGTCGGGGATGAACGGTAATTCCGTGGGCTCCAAATTTCTCAATATCGGCGGCAGCCTTCAGAAGATCAGGCAAATTCCCACCTCGCGCATTTCTAATCGTCGCGATTTTGTTGATGTTTACACTTAGTTGCGTCATTTCGAATGCAAAAATGGTGGATAAATGGGCAATTGTAGAATTGTTCCTAAAAAATTATTTGCTCATCAATTCTTTGCTTTTCTTTGTAAGCAATATGAAAACAGCGCAACAATTATTGGACCTTCAAATTCCTTCATTGAATGAGGATTTTGACGTGAGCAGTGCTTTGCGTTGGATGGATGAATGTAGGGTCAATGAATTGCCTGTTATAGTGGAAGGTAAATTCATGGGCATGCTGGCTGAGACGCAATTGCTGGACCTAGAAGGGCAAGAGCACTTTATTATGCCGGCATTAAAGAAGGCTTCCATTTTGCCAGATGATCATTTTTTTGGTATGGTGCATCACTTTGCACAGACCCAGGCAAGCATTGCAGCGGTGGTTTCTAAGAACGATGAGTATTTGGGATGCGTATCCAGAGAGGATTTGGTGGATGTTCTAAATGACCTCACTTCCGCCCATATCGAAGGTGGAGTGTTTATTTTAGAAATGCACCCCAGGGATTACACATTGCAGCAAATAGCCCGCATTGTTGAGGAGAATGATGCCAAGATTACAACGCTCTTTTCATACCCCAATGAGAGAGGAATGTTGGAAGTGATGATTAAAACAGACATCAAAAACATCAATCCCGTTTTAAGAAGTCTTGAGCGATTTGATTACCGCGTTCGTAGTTCTTTTCAGCATGCAGATGCCAATGTCGATTTATTGGATCGATACGATACATTGATGCGTTTTTTGGACGAGGATTAAACCATGAAGATATTTTTATATACCCGTAAAATTGAATCTGAATATCGTGAAGCCGTTATTGGTTTTATTGATTTTTTGGTTCGTCAAGGGTGCTCCATTTTTACCCATGAAACTTTGAAATCCATCGTCATTGCTTCGGATTGGTTGGATCAATTGACGGTTTTGGATTCTCCCAGTGATTTGGATGGAATGGATTTGGCCGTCGCCATTGGCGGAGATGGAACAGTGTTGGAATTGGCGCGATATAGCGGACATTGGAGAATCCCTTTGGTGGGGGTCAATACAGGAAGGTTGGGATTTTTGTCATTGATAAAAATCCAAACAGTTAAGGAAAGTTTTGCCCAAATTATTAATCAGGAGTTTGATATTGAGCACCGCTCATTTATTGAAGTAATGGTCAATGATGAGGAGTTAAGTACGTTGCCGAAGGCGCTCAACGAAGTGGCCATTTTGGGTCACCCGCACAATACCATGATTGCTGTGCATGCCTATGTTAATGACATTTTTTTGGCCACTTATTGGGCTGATGGTTTGATGTTGGCTACACCAACTGGATCAACGGCATACTCGTTAAGTTGCGGGGGACCCATTCTATCTCCAGAAGTAAATGGATTTGTTATC
Organism: Flavobacteriales bacterium; assembly: GCA_947460525.1. GTDB lineage: Bacteria > Bacteroidota > Bacteroidia > Flavobacteriales_D > Sanyastnellaceae > CAMCTV01. The sequence continues at coordinate 2,813 of CANHIV010000054.1, read as the reverse complement.
ACCCCGATAGCACCGCACAATTTGAATGTTCGACCATTGATTATTCCTATTTCTCAGAAGGTGACCTTTATTCCAGAAAGCCGTGAGGGGAAATTTATGATGAGCATCGATGGACAAAGTCATTACATCTCCAATGGAACCAAGATTACGATGCAGCGATCTTCTATAGAACTTCGTTTGGTTAGATTGAAAGACGAGCATTTTTTTGACACCATCCGCAATAAAATGGGTTGGGGATTTGATCAACGCAATTAATATTGGAATGAGTCGTTTTAACCACATGAAGCATATTACAAGGGCATTGGCTTTGATGGCTTTTTTGTGGAGTTTTTCTGTCAATGCGCAGTTGAGCAAGAAGAACAAAAGTCATGAACTTGGAATGATGATGGGTGGTGGTTATTATATCGGTGAGTTAAATCCGCACAACAAGAACATGTTTCGAAACTCATCCATCAGTGGCGGCTTGAGCTATCGAAACAACCTGACCAGAAGATTGGGAATCAAGTTGAGCGCGATATATGGCAATGTGGAATATTGGGACAAGAACAGTTCTGATCCCTGGATGGTGAACAGAAATCTAAATTTCAGAAATCGTTTTTATGAATTCAGTGCGGTTGGAGAGGTCAATTATTTTGATTACCAAATGAACAGCAAGGATTGGATTTCGCCGTATCTATTTGGCGGCATTGCATACTACATGATGAATCCAGAAGGATATGTGCAAGGAAGTTGGATAACATTGCAGGCCATGGCCACGGAGGGGCAGGGTACAAATACAGGGAATCAATACCGATTGAATTCCATCTCCATGCCCTTTGGCGCAGGATTAAAAGTGAATATCAAGGGAGCCTTGGGCTTTTCATTGGAATGGGGAATCAGAAAGACCTGGACGGATTATTTTGATGATGTTAGCACGGTGTATACCGATCCCAAAACCTTACTGAATCAACAAGGTCAGTTGAGTGTTACCATGGCAGACCAATCCATAATCAGCGAAAGAGGATTGGATAGCAACCAAAGTATGCAACGCGGTGATCCAGCCAATAAAGATTATTACGGATTTTTAATGGCCTCTCTCAACATTAGATTGGATAAACCCGCGACGAATTGCTATAAGTAGGTCAAACCTCCTTATTTTTGCCCACTACATTTAGAAAAACACGTGAGTTTATTTTCTCAGATAAGAAAGGACAGAGTGCCTAGTCATGTAGCCATTATTATGGATGGCAATGGACGTTGGGCCAAAAGTCAAGGAAAAGACCGCGTTTTTGGTCATTTTCAAGGCGTAGAGTCGGTTCGAAATTCAGTGAGAGCAGCCATTAAATGTGGAGTAAAATACCTCACGCTGTATGCCTTTTCTACTGAGAATTGGAACCGACCCAAAGAAGAGGTAGATGCCTTGATGGAATTGTTGGTCAATACGATTCTAAACGAAGTTCCTTCATTAAACAGCCAAGGTATCCGACTGAAATTCATTGGTGATCGCACATCTTTGCCAGCATCTTGTTTGGCGGCTATTCTCGAATCTGAACAGCGAACTTCAGCAAATGATACGTTGCAGCTCACATTGGCGTTGAGTTACAGCGCAAGATGGGAGATGATTGAGGCAGTCAAAAAAATCGTGTCTAGTGGAGTATCCGTAGCTGAAATAAACGACCAAATGGTATCCAACGCTATGGAAACTGCAGGGATGCCAGACCCTGAACTATTGGTTAGAACAAGCGGCGAATTGAGGATTAGCAATTTTTTGCTTTGGCAAATCGCCTATGCGGAACTATTTTTCACGGATAAATTTTGGCCAGAGTTTGACGAGGAGTTGTTTTATGAAGCAATTTTATCTTATCAATCCCGAGAAAGAAGATTTGGCAAAACTTCAGAACAAATGACCCAATAACCATGACCTATAGAAGATTTTGTGCCGTATTGATTTTGTTTCACTTGCTATTGATTGCACAAACTGGTTTTGCTCAAAAGGTTATCGGTGGTAACATCTCTTATGCCAATCCCCTGAAGTATAAAATTGCAGGTGTGACAATTGTCGGTACTGAATTTACCGATGCACAGGCAATCAAGTTGTTTAGCGGACTCGAGGAAGGAAAGGAAATTATGGTCCCTGGTGATGAAATCACCGAAGCTGTAAGAAAACTATGGAAGCAAAAGCTTTTCCGAGATATTCAAATTCAAGTAGCAGAGATTAGAGGGAGCGAGGTTTATTTGGTTATCCAAGTAAAGGAAATGGAGCGATTGGGTACCTTCAGATTTGAAGGCATTAAGAAATCAGAGGCAGACAATATTCGTGAGAAGTTGGATTTGAGGTCGGGAAGGGTTTGCGATGAGAATTTGAAAATGACCTCCAAAAATTCTATTTTGGATTTTTATGTAGACAAAGGTTTTTTCAATACCAAGGTAGAGATCAAGGAGAATCCGGATCCAATTGTCAAGAATGGTGTTCAGTTGATTTTTGTTATCAAGAAAGGAAAGCGAGTGAAGTTGGAGAATATCGACTTTGTCGGCAACACATTGATGTCAGATAAGAAGTTGTCGAGGTCCTTGAAAAACACCAAGAAGCAAGCATGGTGGAGATTCTACAAAGCATCCAAGTACATCCAAAAGGACTTTGACGAGGACAAGGGAACAGTCATTGCCAAATACAACAAGGAAGGTTTTAGAAATGCTAAAATTATTTCCGATAGTCTTTACCCCATTTCCGACAATCGAATGGGCTTGATCATAAAAATCGAGGAAGACAAGAAATTCTATTTTGGTGATGTCACTTTTGTAGGGAATACCAAATACAGTCGTAGCGCTTTGGA
>CANHIV010000053.1 GCA_947460525.1 Flavobacteriales bacterium | reverse complement strand
CATGTTGTCACTCGTTTCTGATTGGATATCGGGGTTGGCAAAAATCTTAATGGCACCTAGTGAAGTGACGACAAATTTTTCAGCGATACTGGGGAAACGGTAGCCTTGTCCGAATGATGCTCTCAAGTACGTAGCTTGGCCCATTGCATAGTTGAGTCCCATACGAAAAACAGGTTTCCCTTCTTTCTTTTCATTGATTTGAAATTGTTCATAACGACAACCAATAGAGTAGATCAATTTTTTTCGAATCTTGCCATCCATTTGTAAAAATGCGGCTTGATTTCGTGCGTGATTCACCCCGTTGGGATTGCCTCCGGTGAACAATTGCCCTCTGCCTTCGGTAATATTGTTGACCAATCCCAGTGTTGTTTTTACGTTGGGTACTCCCCAATTTTCCCAGTCTTGTTGGTATTGGTATTCTGAATAATAAACATCGCTGAAATTCCCCTGTCCATTGTCATTGTTGTTGTCCAAAGATTGCCAGCGATTTTTAAGGGAGTGATGCCCACCCTTTTTGTTGTTGTATTCGATATAGGGGTCAATGGCGGATAGAATTTGATGCGAAAAAGTGGTGGAGCCGGCATAGGCACTGTACAAACCCGCTCCTGTATTCTCCCAAATCATGGTGGAGTTGCTTTCACTGTGCGCCAAAATCATATTAAGTCCTGCATGAAGTCCCGGAATTTTTTCAAATGAGTAACGGGATTGAAAATTTATTCGGCTTCGGTTTTCTGCATCATACCGATCCACGGTAAATGGATTTTGATCGTACCTTAGAACATTGCCCAAAGAGTCTTTTTGTGGTCCCATGTGGCCATCGTCACCTTGCATAGTCGTGGCCAATAACCAGGACCAACGCCCTCTCTTTTCGGAGTGCGTGAAATAATAGCCTGTTTTTTTGCCAAAGCCTTTCCAATATTTTTGATCACCCTTTGGATTTTGATAGCCACCCATCCAAGTTTGAAAGATGGTTTTGTCTTGGCCTGTGGCGTAGGCTGTTCGGAAATGAATCACGCCGCTCAATGCAGAACTGCCATAAAGAACCGAACTGGCACCTTTGATAATTTCCAATTGAGAAATGTTTTCCAACGGCAAAAATGCCCAAGATGCCTTTCCCGCATCACCGCTTAAAATGGGGATGTCGTCAATAAGAACTTGTACTCTGGACCCAGCGCCAAAGCTATAACCACTACCGCTTCTGATTTGAGGTTCATCATCTACAATGGCCACTCCGGGCGCTTGTTGAAGGCCGTCCTCCAATGAGGTAATGTTTTTCTCTTGAAACAATTTGGGTTGAATCACCTCCATACTAACGGTCACCTCTTCAATTTTCTGTTGGTATTTGGACGCGGAAAAAACCAAAACAGGAGGCCCGCCAACCAAATCCAAGCGAGCAAAACGGAGGACGCCCATTTCCACACCGCCGGTGTATACCTGAATGGTTTTTTCAAAATCTTGAAAACCGATGGAATGAAAGATTAAGGTGTGTTTTCCCTCAGGTAGTGAAAGTTTGAACTCACCATTTTCATCTGCATAGCAACCAAAGTTGCCGCTTCTGATCATGGCAAAGGGCACAGGCGCATTGTCTTTTTCATCTTCTAGAAGGCCATGCACAACATGATTTTGTGCTAAGGCATTGATATGGCTACCAATGGCAAACAAACAAATGAGTAGGAGTAATCTTGGATTTTTCATGTAAAATAAAGAATTCAACATGCCCAAGATAATAATTCAGGACAACATTGTGCTTGGGAAGCGTTTTTTTTCTTTAATTATGCAACATACAAACCAAGACCCTCGTATAAAAATGGATAAATACAGTACCATGATGAAAAAATTCTACTTTGTTTTAGTCGGCGTTCTATTGTCCATCTCCGGTTGGGCTTGGGACATGCGCCAGGGTTTTGTTGAGAACAAAGGCCAATGGGCATCGATGGGTCGCAGTGTGTATTTTGAAAATACAGATTGCAATATCGCGTGCCGAATCACCAGTGAGGGTTTGGAATATGAATGGGTGAAGCAAACGGCGGGAAAAATTCAGTCGGAACGTGTGGTATTGCGACCCATTGGCGGTCAGGTTCAAAAATTTGAAAGAAAGGGTTGGATCAGTCCAGTCTACTATTATCAGCCCCAAGGGGAGTTCACCACGGCAAGTTTTGAAAGTGTAGTGATCAAAGACGTGTATCCCAATATCGATTGGAAAATATACACCACTGAAGAGGGGATGAAGTATGATTGGATTTTGCATGCAGGTGCGGATGTGAAAGATATCCAGATGATTTGGGATGGTGTAAAAAAATTGGAAGTGGTCAATGCCGGTGGTTTAAAAATCTCCACCAATAGCGGTGAGTTAGAAGAAAATGCCCCCATTTCATTTTGCAACGGACAAACGTTGCCATCTTCATTTGTTGTTAGAAAAAACAAAGTAGGTTTTGATGTCAAAGGTTGGGACGGCGCAAGTGAATTGACCATTGATCCAGAGGTTATTTGGTCATCTTATTACGGCGGCGAAGCTTTTGATGAGGTAAATGGAATCAGTTCTGATTTGGACAACAATGTCTTTATCACCGGAACAACAACTTCCACTTCAGGCATTGCAGGAATCAGTTCAACCGGTGTTATGCACCAGGCCAACATCAATGGTACAAGAGACGCTTTCGTTGCCAAGTTCAATGAAAATGGACAACGTTTGTGGGCGACTTATTATGGTGGAGAAGGACAAGATGAAGGAAATACGATTGCGGTAGATCGATTTGGATTTGTTTACATGGCGGGAACAACAACTTCTAACTATGCCATTTCATCTTTTGGTTTCCAAACTACGTTGAGCGGCATTCGTGATGGTTACATGGTTAAGTTCAATACCAACGGACAGCGCGTGTGGGGAAGTTACATTGGAGGTTCTGCCTCTGAGGGTGTATTGGGAATGACGATTGACAATGAGGATCGTTTGATTTTATTGGGCGAGACTACTTCCAATGACTTTCCGGCTTTTGGTAATGGGGACAATATTTATGGCGGACAGGGTGACTTGTTTGTGACATGCATCAATGGTGTAGGCTCATTGTATTGGAGTTCATACTGGGGAGGAGAAGGCGCTGAGTATGCCGGGGGCATTGGTTACGATATCGTAAGCGACAACGTATACATTTCAGGTTCTACCTCTTCCGTTACTGGAATAGCCTTTGGTACAGCACAGCAACCCAATTTCAGTGGTGGAACCAAGGATGGTTTAATTGCTTCATTTGATCAATTGGGTGCAGTGCAATGGTCAACCTATTGCGGTGGAATGGCTTTGGATGAAGTGGTTGATTGTAGTTCTGATATCTATGGAAATATTTACCTGGTGGGTACTACCGCTTCTTCAGCTATGGCAACTCCAGGGGCTTATCAGTTGAATTATGGCGGAGGTGTTTCGGATGCTTTTGTAGCACAATACAACGAGCAGGGACAAATGGTATGGCGCAGCTATTTCGGTGGAAGTGCAGCGGATGAGGGTTCTGCTATTGTTGCTGATGAAATTGGTAACATCTACTTTGGTGGTCAGACAGCATCAACCGGATTGTCTTTGAACAACCCATTTCAATCTGCCTTGTCAGGCGGAACCGATGTATACTTTTCGAAATTTACAGTAGAAGGAGCTCCACAGTGGATTACTTATTATGGTGGCGCGGGAAATGAGGAGTTGGCTTACTTGAGTGTGGATCAATCTCAGAAAATTTTATTTGCAGGTTCAGCAGCGTCTTCATTCTTGTCCAACAACGGATGGCAAGCCAGTTTGAACGGTGGTCAAGATGGTTGGTTTGGTCGCATTGAAGATTGCCCCAATCCTTATGTAACGATTGCTTTGGATGGTGAGATAGAATTTTGTGAAGGTGAATCGGTCATGATGGCTGCTGGTGGCGCAGATTCGTATGTTTGGAATACAGGAGATACAACTGCATTCCTAACCATCGAAGAATCTGGGATGTATTTCGTGCGCGGTTTACTAGACGGTTGTCAGGGAATATCTGTGCCCATTGAAGTGATTTCAAAGCCTGTCCCAACAGTTGAAATCATTGCTTCTGGTCCTACGACTATCTGCAGTGGTGAGATTCTTTTGGAATTGTATCCTTCTATTTCACCTGATTCCTTGGTAGCTTATTGGGAATGGAACGATGGAACACAAAGCGATATTCAGTTTGTTGAAGCAGAAGATACCTATTCTATCGATGTCACTGCAATCAATGGTTGTGAGGAAAGTGCATCAGTGAATGTTCAATATGCGGATGTTCCAGATGTTTTGATGGCGTTGGCGACGGACTCTATTTGTATCAGCGCTTCTCCATTGAACATGGTAGGATTGCCCGTGGGTGGTGAGTTCATCAATACCAATGGAACAGGCATCGAGGGTTCTCAATTCAATCCAGCGACAGCAGGAGGAGGCGCTCATTTTATTTACTATTCCTATTATGATGCGGATACAGAGTGTTTGATAGAAACTGCCCCTGAATTTATTGATGTGTTGTATGCCCCGGTTGAATTGTTTGTGGCGGATGATACCGTATGTGTATTTGAACCAGTGGTGATGTTGACGGGTATTCCTACCGGTGGATTTTATACTGGAATCGGCGTTTCAGGCAATCAGTTCTACCCCAGTATTTCTGGAGTTGGTCCGCACAACGTGACTTACAATTATGTCGATCCTCAAGGGTGCACCAATAGAGCAGTTCGCTCTATTTATGTCGATGCATGCGGAACAGCGGTGGATGAATTGGTTCATGGGGATTGGAAAATTTATCCGAATCCATCTCGTGATTTTGTGAAGATCAGTGCCAAAGGTTGGGAACAAACAGGCCAACTTTCCGTATACAGCGCAGAAGGCAAGCGTGTTTACCAAGGTTTGCTGTTGGGTGATGTGACGTTGGATGTACAAAATTGGGCATCAGGCGTATATTCGCTTCGTATCCAAAACAATGAAAAAATAGAGCACCATTACTTTGTCAAAGAATAAACTACATATCATCTTTTTTTCTGTACTGTGGGCATTTACCGCACTGACCATTGTGTCTTGTGGTGATAAAAACAATGGAGATGACCCACCTACAGACGATACGACGGATGTAGTAGATCCAGATCCAACACCCAATCAAGCGCAGTTGAATTTTATTTGGATGTCAACGCCAGACCCCAATTTGCAAACTGTAATTGGGGCGGTATTGGAGATTTATGATCAAGATGGTGTTTTGATGAGTTCCAACATTGATGTGCGTTCTCAAACAGATGTCGTGTTTGATTGGAGCCCTGGCGTGGTCTTCAACGTCGGCAAAACCTATCATTTCAGACTCAAGGATCCAGGTGGAAATGTCATAGACGAAGCCGACTTTGTGCCAGGGGATGCAGTAGAGCAAGATGAATTTGCCATTGTCACCTCGCATTGCGTGTATTTCCTACAACTCTCTTGGCAAATCGCCTAAGTTTTTCCGCCCCAATCGAACATTCCGATTAAATTTGTGTTATCTATATTAAACGATACACAATGAACCAATATTCTGCAGGCCCATTACTTTCTCAAATTGAAGTTCCATCTGATTTGAGAGGTAAGGTGAAGGAGAGCGAACTAAAACAAGTGTGTGACGAATTGCGTCAATACATCGTCGATATAGTTTCAGAAAAAGGGGGGCATTTTGGTGCAAGTTTGGGGGTGGTAGAGATGACCGTTGCCTTGCATTACGTTTACAATACGCCGTACGATCAATTGATTTGGGACGTGGGCCATCAGGCTTATGGTCACAAAATTCTTACAGGTAGAAAAGAGGTTTTTCACACCAACCGCAAATACAAAGGCATCAGCGGGTTTCCAAAAAGAAGTGAGAGTGAGTACGATACCTTTGGTGTGGGCCACAGCTCTACATCCATCAGCGCCGCTGTGGGCATGGCTGTAGCTTCCAAATACAAAAAAGAAAAAGATAGAAATGTAGTAGCGGTTATTGGCGATGGTGCCATGACTGCGGGAATGGCCTTTGAAGGATTGAACCATGGAGGAATTACAGATTCCAATATTTTGGTTATTCTGAATGACAACTGCATGAGCATTGACCCCAATGTGGGCGCTTTAAAGGAATATCTTACTGACATCACCACGAGCCATACCTACAACAAAGTGAAAGACGATGTTTGGCAATTGTTGGGCAAGGTTAGCAAATTTGGACCGAACGCTCAAGCCATAGCGCACAAATTGTCGGAGTCCTTAAAGGGTTCTTTGATCAAAGAGAGCAATTTGTTTGAATCACTCAAATGGAGATATTTTGGCCCTATTGATGGACATGATGTCGAGCATTTGGTGAAAGTGATGAAGGATCTGAAAGATATCCCAGGCCCAAAGATTTTGCATTGTGTGACCAAGAAAGGAAAGGGCTACGCACCAGCTGAGGCGGGTTCACCAACCACTTGGCATGCTCCGGGGTTGTTCAATAAAGAAACAGGAGAGATTGTAAAGGTGGTGCCTAAGGTACCACAGCCGCCATTGTACCAAGATGTCTTTGGTTACAGCATCATCGAGTTGGCAGAAAAGAATAGCAAAGTCATGGGTGTTACCCCTGCGATGCCATCAGGAAGTTCTTTGAAGTTCATGATGGAGTCGATGCCGGAACGTGCTTTTGACGTGGGCATTGCCGAGCAACATGCAGTTACTTTTAGTGCAGGTTTGGCATCACAAGGTTTGGTTCCATTTTGTAATATATACAGTTCCTTCATGCAACGTGCTTTTGACCAAGTGCTGCATGATGTGGCCATACAAAAACTGAAT